>NZ_JBQAJM010000002.1:0-130182 GCF_052030685.1 Cysteiniphilum sp. 19S12-1 | reverse complement strand
TTAGACTTGCCTGGTGTTGGTGTATTAACGGGTGATTATGGCGTTGGCAAAACATCTGCCTTACGACATATTCAGCAACAAGTACAAAACCCCAATTGTCATCAGTTTATTTATATTTGCGAAACAGGTTTCTCTCGCACTGAGCTTTACCGTTTGATTGCGCGCGCATTAGGTGTTGAGTTAAGCCATCGCCGCAGCGATTTATGGTATAACATCAAACATCACTTACAAACACTCAAGCAACAGCGTCATGTACTGCCGATTATTATCATTGATGAAGCACAGGCATTAAGTGCTGAGTTTCTGGATGATTTAGCTTCGTTTCTTAACTTTCAATACGATGCTGAGGATATGCTAACCCTTTGGTTGGTTGGCAATAAAGCGCTTGCAAGTAAGCTCAAGCAATCACGCTTTGAGGCATTGAACTCGAGAGTACGTATTTGGCATGAGTTGCAACGTATTAGCAAGTTTGAGGACTTTACCGCATTTATTGATCATGGGTTTAAGTCGGCAGGATGTACGACACGCCTATTGGCTGATAGTGATCTACGCGTATTAATGGAAGCAACACAATGTTTGCCAAGGCACATTTATAATGTCGTGACCAATTGTTTGGAAGTTGCCTGCGCCCGTAACTTAAATCATATCTCAAGTGATATTCTTGAAGAAGTCCTCGAAAGCATGCGTTAATGCCTTCAGACAACATTACATCAAATAAATCCTTCTGACAGATGTCATATAATCTCGTGGGTAATATCTGTTATCAACCGCAAGGAAGCGGTAAAGCGAAGGCTTTATAAGCGAGCCTGCGAGCGAAGCCCTAGACTACTGTCATTTGAAGAATCAACTATAGACGCAGGCAATCCCATCGATTTAACATACGAATCATCCCTGCCTTCTTAATCAGATAATAAGGCCTTAAAGTAGTCAAAAAAACTCCCGCATTCACCGTGGGACTATCAACGCCAAATAGTTGGGGACGCTACAATAGCAAGCTCGGTTTCATTATCGACAGCGGAGGTTGCCTCATCCAAAATTAAAATCGGCGCATCTTTTAAAACTGCTCGTGCAATACAAATGCGCTGTTTCTGCCCACCAGATAGTAATAAACCGCGTTGCCCAACATCGGTGTCGTAACCGTTGGGTAATTGCATAATAAATTCATGCAGTCCTGCAACTTTAGCCGCATGCGTAATCGTCTCATCATCGGCGTTAAAAGAGCCATAGGCAATGTTTTCTTTGATCGTGCCATCAAATAAGAAACTATCCTGACTCACTAAAGCAATCTGTTGACGCCATGATGATAAATCAAAGCTTTGAATATTGTCAGTGCCATAGTTTAAAGCACCAGATTGAGGCGCATAAAATTGGCACATAAGCTTAATCAATGTGCTTTTTCCTGAGCCTGATTCGCCAACAAATGCGGTGGTTTGTTGTGCGTTAATGCGTAGATTCAAATCTTGGTAGATGGGCGCATCATCGTCATAGCCAAAAGTAACATGATCTAAGACAATATCTTGGTGGTTGGGTATTGTTTTCAATGTTGCTTTATTGCTTAGTTCTTCAGTTGACCAAGTCAGCAAATTAAGGACACGTGTTGTTGATGCCATGACACGTTGATAGTCAACTGTGACTACAGCAAGATTGTTGAAAGGCCATAGCAGGCGTTGGGATAAGAAAATCAGCATACTAAAAACACCGACGTTCATTTGTCCATGAAATGTTTGATAGCCACCAATCAGCAGTGTAAACAAAAAGCCAGTTAAGACAAACATACGAATAACCGGTGTTACCATCGAGCTAATTTGGATGGTTTTGCGATTAGCCGTTTGATAATTGGCACTGGCTTTTTCGATGCGTTGTGCTTCATACTCTTCGGTGGTATAGCTTTTAATGGTTAAGAGATTAAGTAGATTACGCTGTAAATCACCACTGATTTCAGCAGCCTTTTGACGTACTTCTAAAAACCGAGGTGCTAAACGATGCTGGAAATAGAATGCACCAATAATAATGCATGGAATGGGCACAATAGCAAGCAATGTAATTAAAGGGGAAGCAAATAAAAACACAATACCAATGAAAACAGTAGAAACAACAATTTGTACAATTTGATTAACACCATCTTCCAGAAATCTCTCCATCTGATTGATATCATCATTAATCGTTGCAATCATTTGACCAGTTGAGGTTGCTTCAATCTGTTGGACATTGGCTTTTTGAATATGTCCGTAGACGTCAGTACGCAGTTTATGTTCAACATTTTGTGCGAGATTACGCCATTTCAGGCTATATAAATACTGAAAATACGACTCGAATGCCCAGATGAGAAAGGTAAGCAAACCTAAGATTAATAATTGTGAAAATAATGAATGCACCCCAGTTATTTGTGCAATCCATGAATCTTGGCGTGATACCACCATATTAACAGCGACGCCTAAGAGAATTTCAGGGAAGATGTCAAAAAGTTTGTTGAGTGTTGAGTATAAGAGTGCTAAAAGATAATCCTTGCGATAACCGCGCATATAGCTTAATAGTCGCAATAATGGATATTTGTTTGTGGATAAATAGGTGTTAGATTTCAATGGCTAGTACGGTTAAGCATGAGTGTATAAATACTATCGGGAAATATCACCAACCCTCAAGCAAAAATATGCTTTATACTGAAAACATTCCAAAAAGGTTATCACCGAAGGTTGCTTAGGCTAACTTCCATGAAGTGAGCATAGTGCTTGATAAAAATGGGAATGTTCAGATTAGTAGAAGAGTTTTGTTAGTACTCAATTGCCGTTGAGTGATTTAATTTAGTCATTGTTTAAGCAATAAGCGCTATCAAATAGCAGATGATACGTATAGAATAAGCTGTATTTTCAATGGCTAAAATATAAAATTAAAATAATGATTTCTGACGAAAAATTCCAAGAATTCTGTGCTTATCTAAGCGATATCCATGCAAGTTTACAATCCAATCAGCAAGGCAAAGTGGCAAGCTATATCCCTGAGCTTAAAAAGGTTAATCCAGATCAGTTTGCAATATCTGTGTGCACAGTTGATGGTAGAAAGTTTAGTATTGGTGACTTTAAGTCACGCTTTTGTATGCAATCAATGGTCAAGCCCGTGCTGTATGGCTTGGCATTAGAGGAAAATGGATTGAGTTATGTGCATAAACATATCGGGCGTGAGCCAAGTGGTAAGAACTTCAATGAATTAACATTAAATGATCAGGGTTTGCCACATAATCCAATGATCAATGCCGGCGCAATGATGTCGTGCTCGATGATCAAGCGTAAATCCAATCCGGCAGAGCGATTTAATCATATTATGCAAGCGCTTTATAAATTATCGGATAGTCAGAAAATTACGTTTAATAATGCAGTGTATAACTCGGAAAAAGAAACAGCAGATCGCAATTATGCCTTGGGTTATTTCATGCGCGAACATCAAGCTTTTCCAAAAAATACCGATTTGCATCGCACACTGAATTTATATTTTCAGGCATGCTCGATTGAGCTTAATAGTGAGATTTTAGCAACGATTGCGGCAAGCTTTGCCAATGCCGGCAGTTGTGCCGTGACAAAAGAGGAAATCTTTAAGCCAGAGACAGTCAAAAATTGCTTATCATTAATGTATTCATGTGGCATGTACGATTATTCCGGTGAGTGGGCGTTCTCGATTGGACTGCCTGCTAAAAGTGGCGTATCTGGTGGTATTTATGTTATTGTTCCTGATTTGATGGGGATTGCGATTTACTCGCCGCGCCTAGATAAACATGGTAATTCATTTAAGGCAATTGAAGTATGTAAACGCCTTGTTGAGCGTTATAGTATTCATAATTACGATAGTATTTTGCGCTGTCAAAATAAAATTAACTTATTCCCAGTAAGTTAATTGTCAAACAGGCGCTTAACACCTAGAATAAAATCAAACTAAAGGTGCTAGGAGCAAGCTATGCCACAAGATACAATCGCTAAAATCAAAGAGATTCTTAAAACGTCAGATAAATTAAACTTTGATGATACTGAGTATTTATCCGAATTATTAGATCAGTTACAAACGGAGTTAGAATCTTTACCAGAGAGTGAGAAAGCGCAAGCACTTGAAATTGCTACGTTAACTAAGCAAAAAGTAGAAATGAGTAAGCTGCAAGACCCTAAAGAAGCAGATTTTAGCGATCTTGAGCAGGCAATCATTGAATATGAAGTAAGTCATCCTAAACTTACACATACCGTACGTTCTATTTGTAACCTGTTGTCGAGCATTGGGATCTAATTTGCATGACTGAAGATGAACGGCAAGCTGCAATATTAAAGCATTTAGCCATTGCGCGTTGGTATGCTAAAGATAATCCCGTTAATAAAGACGAGCCATCAGCAGACAAGACAGATATTATTGCGAATAAACTGAGTGTGATTATATCCACTTTGGAACAACGAGATTGTGTTAAAGCGCTTATAAATGCGATGTTTACACAATTTTCGGTATGCTTTATTGAAAAAGATCAAGCGCAAACAGAAAAAAATATAGCCTCAAGTACGATAATTCTCTATGATGAAAACTTGACGTTAAAAACCTTGTTAAATCAAAGTTTGCATGATAGGTGCTATGCACTTAAAATTGATGAACTCAGTTGTGCAGAGGTGAAGAAACAAACCATGATGAATCTTTATGCAGTATCAGATTTTGCCACTAGGTGAAAACCATTTACCACAGATGATGGATATTGAACGTGAGGTATTTGAATACCCATGGTCAGCGTCGCAAATGAAAGACAGTATCTTATCTGCGCATACAGAGACGTGGGGTTTGTTTGACCTTAATCATCAGCTGATTGCTTTTGCAGTTATTTCAGTGATTTTTGATGAGGCAGAGATTCTTAATTTTTCAGTGGCAAAATCATATCAACATCAAGGTTTTGGGCAAAAACTATTGGCCTATTTGATGAACCACTTATCTTATAAACAGATTGAGAAATTATTTTTAGAGGTCAGAGTCACCAATATTCCAGCGATTAGCATTTATAAAAAATATGGCTTTGAAGAAATCTCAGTTCGTAAGAACTATTATCGCGTTGGTGAAACCTATGAGGATGCATTGGTGTTGCAAGCAACGTTACAAATCAAGCACTCAACGCATTATTTTTAAAACCCATAAACTTAAGAGGGCATTGTATGCACTATCAAGAGGTTTTAGACTTTTGGTTCAACGAGCTAACTGCAAAAGACTGGTTTGCAAAGAGTGATGCATTAGATCAAACCATTAAAGATCGATTTTTAATGGTTCACACAGCGGCATCTCATGGTGAGTTGTTTGCATGGCGCGAAACAGCACAGGGGCGCTTGGCTGAAATTATTGTGTTAGATCAGTTTTCACGCAACATTTTTAGAAATACAAAAGAAGCTTTTGCCTATGATTCATTGGCTTTAGTGTTAGCACAAGAGCTGGTGCTATTGAAGCTAGATCAAACATTAAGTGATAGTGAGCGTTCATTTGCTTATTTGCCCTATATGCATAGTGAGTCAAAGCTTGTCCATCAACAGGCATTGATGCTTTATACCAAGTTAGGCAATAGCCAAAGTTTAGAGTATGAAATAGCGCATAAAGCCATTATTGATCAATTTGGACGTTACCCGCATCGTAATGCACAGTTAGGGCGAGTCTCGAGCGATGAGGAAGAAGCGTTTCTGCTTGGGCATGCCGGCTTTTAATTCAATTCAATAGTGTTAAAACATAAATTTGCAAAACTCCCAGTCTGAATAATTGTTATCTGTCACATATTTGTATATGCTTATCGGCTTATATGTCTTTGTTATGTTGTGTTATTTAAAGGATAAAAAATGCGTAGTCATTATAGTTCAGAAGTGAATGAGTCTCTGGTTGATAAAACCGTTGAAATATGTGGATGGGTGCACCGTCGTCGTGACCATGGTGGTGTTATTTTCTTAGATATCCGTGATCGAACGGGTCTTGTGCAATTGGTTTATGAGCCAGAAAATGCAAGCGTTTTTGAACAGGCGGATCATGTGCGCCATGAGTATGTCATTAAAGCCAAGGGTCTTGTTAAATTTCGCCCTCTTGGTCAGGAAAATAATAACTTAGCTAGTGGCAAGATTGAAATTATTGGTCAAAGCTTGGAGCTTATTAATCGTGCTAAAACCATTCCATTCCAATTGGATGAGCATCAACATGTCGGTGAAGATGTGCGTTTGAAATATCGCTATATTGATCTAAGACGTCCTGAGATTCAACATCGCTTGATTCAGCGCTCACGTATTTCACAATTTGTCCGTCAATACCTAAATGAGCATGGGTTTTTAGATATTGAAACGCCATTTTTAACTAAGGCAACACCAGAAGGCGCACGTGATTACTTGGTACCAAGTAGGAATCATCACGGTAAGTTTTATGCGTTACCGCAATCACCACAGTTGTTTAAACAGCTATTAATGGTATCTGGTTTTGATCGTTATTATCAGATCGTTAAATGTTTTCGTGATGAGGATTTGCGTGCTGATAGACAGCCTGAGTTTACTCAGATTGATATTGAAGCATCATTTATCGATGAAAATACATTAATGAATTTGATGGAAGATATGGTTCGTCGTTTATTTAAACAAACGGCAGATGCAGACTTCCCATCACAATTTCCAGTGATCAGCTATGCCGAGGCGATGGCTAAATATGGTTCAGACAAGCCTGATTTACGTATTCCATTGCACTTCATCGATGTGAAAAACATTATGCAAAATGAAGAGTTTAAAGTATTTTCAGCACCTGCCAATGATCAAAACTCACGTGTCATTGCAATGCGTTTAGCTAATGGCAATGCACTGTTGACACGCAAGATGCTTGATGATTATACCAAGTTTGTAGGAATCTATGGTGCTAAAGGCTTGGCGTATATCAAAGTCAATGAGATGGCGAAAGGCAAAGAAGGGCTGCAATCACCAATTGTCAAAAATCTCTCAGATGAAGCATTGGCAAAAGTGCTTGAGGTCACAGAAGCCAAAGATGGTGATATTATTTTCTTTGGTGCGGGTAAGTCCAATATTGTCAATGATTCAATGGGCGCGCTACGCGTTAAAATTGGTGAAGATCTTAAACTACACACCAAAGCATGGGCGCCATTATGGGTCGTTGACTTCCCAATGTTTGAAGAGGCAGATGGTCGGCTTTATGCATTACATCATCCGTTTACTGCGCCAAAAGTGGATAATGTGGATGAGCTTAAGTCACATCCTGAAAAAGCTTTATCTCGTGCTTATGATATGGTTATCAATGGCTATGAAGTCGGTGGTGGTTCGATTCGTATCCATGATCAACAAATGCAGCAAACGGTGTTTGAGTTATTAGGGATCGATGAATCAGAAGCCAAAGAGAAGTTTAGCTTCTTACTAGACGCTTTGCAGTATGGCGCGCCAATTCATGGTGGTATTGCCTTTGGCTTAGACCGCTTAACCATGTTAATCACCCATACGACCAATATTCGTGATGTGATCGCTTTTCCTAAGACACAAACAGCCAGTTGCTTGATGACAGAGGCGCCTGCGGAAGTCTCAAATGAGCAGCTACAAGAGCTTGCGATTAAAACAATTATTACTGAGAAAGCATAAACTAAGCTGTATTTTTCTACCAAATCATCTACCATTAAGCCTATGGTCTTTTTATACCTCTTTTAACAAATAAGGAAATCATATGTCTGAACATTTACAGCGCATCGCTGATGCTTATCTTCTAGAACAACGCCGAGCCCGTCGTTGGCGCATATTTTGGCGCTTTTGTTGGTTGGTTGTTGCTATTGTTATAATTGGCATTTTAATGAAAAGCTTTAGCAGTAAACCAGTTAATAATGAAAATCATATTGCTCTAGTTAAGGTTGATGGTGTGATTGCCGATGATAGTAATGCCAATGCAACACGCATTAACGACAGCTTAGATGCGGCATTTAAGAATAAAAGCACGAAAGCGGTGATTGTGCAGATCAATAGCCCAGGCGGCTCGCCAGTGCAATCTGATGATATTTATGAACATATGCGTTATTTACAAAACAAATATCCTAAGACGCCGTTATATGCGGTATGTGTAGATGTCTGTGCTTCAGGTGGATACTATATTGCGTCAGGTGCAAAAGATATTTATGCCAATAAAATGACAATTACTGGTTCGATTGGTGTTAGAGCCGGTGGCTTTGGTTTTGTTGACTTATTAAAGAAAATTGGTGTTGAGCGCAGACTATATACAGCGGGCAAAGATAAAGGCTTCTTAGATCCATTTGAACCACAAAATGCTTCACAAGTGTCGGAAATGGAGGCAATGCTGACTGAAACGCATCAAGTGTTTATTGATGCGGTTAAAGCAGGGCGCGGCGATCGCCTTGATAAAAAACAAGAAGATAAAATATTCTCAGGCATGCCATTTTCAGGTGTGCAAGCTAAGAAGTATGGTTTGATTGATGGGTTCGCCTCAGTTGATAGTTTGCAACGTGAGCAATTTAATAATATGAAAGTGGTTAACTTTACCAAGCCATTGAGTGTTTTTGATCAAATCAGTCAAAAGCTAGGTACTGAAGTGATGTATCAAGCAGCTGAAGCCAGTGGGTTGAAACTGCAATAGGCAGGGGTTTTAATTACCCCTCACCCATTGAGCTTTAGCTCAACGACCTCTCCCGCAAGGGGAGAGGTAATATACTGTCCACAAAGCATTTTACAGAAGCTCTTACCCTAGTTTTGCTGTGTAAGCGCTGGCTGAGCGTGAGTCGAGGTCAACGCGCTTTATGCTTTAGCCGTTCCCTGAGCGAAGTCGAAGGGAAGGCGTAAAACAATAATTGGCTTCGACTTACGCTCAGCCAACGTTCATGCCAAATAACCCAGTGCGCGTTTGATAATATACTCAGGCACATCTTGATATTCGGAAAAGTAAACTTGACTTACTTCAGTTGCATTGTGTTGATAAACATAGACACTCGGTGAGTGAGTTACGCCTGCGGTTTTTGCTAAAGCATTATTATCTTTAATTTCTTGATCAACCATATCTTTAAGATATGGGGTTTCATTAATGTTTAAATTGATCATTAAATCAGACAAAGCGTTTTGATCAATAACCTTATCTGATTTAACCAAACTATGGAGCTCGTGCAAAAATTCTTGCATGAGCTCCACCCCGCCCACGTGATAAGTAAAAGCTAAATACTGCGATGCATTAGGGCTTTGTGTTGTGCCAATGGGGTAAATGTTTATTTTAAGATCTTTATCTTTTGTAAGCGTTAATAGCGTAGTTATGTTTTCTAAACAGGCAAGCTTTGAGTAGTCACAGAATTGAGTGATGACTTTGCTTGCCTCAGGGTTGCCTAGAGTAATGCTAGACGAGCTGTCAAAGTTTAAATCTTTATGAATAAATACATTGGCTTGATAGCGTGAAAAAGCATGCATATCACAGGCTTGTTCACCTACCTTATGTCCAGCATTGGCAAGGCTTATGCATAAAGTGGCACTTAAAAGTAGCATTAACTTCTTCATGTGTTTATCCAGATTGTTTTGATATCTGGCAGTCTATTGTATGATTCAAAAAAAGAGAAATTTAAAAACTTTATAGATGTATTAATTTTTCTAAGTATTGCAGATGCAAAATAAATTGATTTTGAGATTGATCTACATCAGATTTTAAATTTTTCTTTTGGCAAAATGTAAAACATTAAATAATCGGTTCAAACAAATTTAATAAATCATTTTCACTGAGTTTGAAGTCAGCTTGTCCATCTTTGTTGTAAAGGCCACTAGCAAGATCAGCTTTTTTCTGCTGAAGTTTAAGGATCTTTTCCTCAACACTGTCTTTGGCAATAAGCTTATAAACTGTAACGGGTTTATCTTGACCAATACGATAAGCCCGATCAGTGGCTTGAGCTTCAACGGCTGGATTCCACCACGGGTCAAAGTGAATAACAGTGTCAGCTGCAACAAGGTTTAAGCCAGTGCCGCCGGCTTTTAAGCTGATTAAGAAAACACTGATGTCAGGGTTGTTACTAAAGTCATCAATGAGTTTTTGGCGATGCTTGGTTTGCCCGGTTAACTGTACATGTTGAATTTTATTTTTAGCAAGCTCAACCCCAATTAAATCCAGCATCTCAACAAATTGTGAGAACACCAGTACTTTGCGCTTTTCAGCAGTAAGCTCGATCAGCATTTCTAGTAAATAATCAAGTTTCGCTGATTCATGAACTTTCTTGGCGCTGTCGAGTTTGACCAATTGCGGGTGGCAGCATGATTGGCGCAGCTTTAACAATGCATCAAGAATATGGATATGACTCTTGGCAAGTCCTTGTTTTTTCAAGAGCTCACGCACTTTCTTCTCCATGGTCATGCGTACACTTTCATATAATTGTTTTTGCGTATTGGGTAGCTCAATAATTTCAATAGACTCGGTTTTTTCGGGCAAATCCTTAGCAACTAAGGCTTTAGTGCGTCGAAGCATAAAGGGTGCAATACGGCTTTTTAGGATATTTAAGCGATCAGTATCTAGATGCTTCTCAACGGGGTTTTTAAAGTGTTTATGAAATTGATTGAGATTGCCTAAAAAGCCTGGCATTAAGAAGTTAAATTGTGACCATAACTCACCCAGATGATTCTCCAGAGGTGTGCCAGTTAAACAAAAACGATGTTTTGCTGAAAGGGTGAAAATACTTTGCGCTTGTTTTGTTTTGGCATTTTTAATCGTTTGAGCTTCATCTAAAATCAGTGCGCTATAGGTGTTCTGACGATGAATTTCTTCATCTTTTAATATGAGTGGGTAGCTGGTTACGACAATATCATAGTTAAGGAGTGAATCATAATGCTCACTACGTTCAGAACCATGCAATAGTAAAATGGTAAGCTTGGGTGTGAATTTCTCAGCTTCTCTTATCCAATTGCCGACAACCGATGTCGGAGCGATAATTAAACTTGTGCCGAAATCCTTGTCATTGTCGTGTTGCAATTGAATCCAAGTTAACGTTTGCAGGGTTTTACCAAGTCCCATATCATCAGCTAATAAGCCGCCCATTTCATGTTTGGATAAGAAATCCATCCAACTGACCCCATAGCGTTGATAATCGCGCAAGGTGGCTTGAACTGCTTTTGGGGTATCCAAAAGTGGTAACTTGGTAGTATCTTTCAGTGAGTCAACAAAGCGCTTTAAAGCATGAGCTTTGCTGTAATCAATCGCGCCACTTTTGCCCAATTGCTCTTCAAGACTCATCAATGCACCAATTTGGTATTTCGAGAGCTTTAGTGTGCCGCTACGTTCATCGTTTAATTCAAATAATGAATTAATAACCGGTTCAATGATGCTGTAATCAATTTTTAAACGGTGATTTTTATCAACGATGGCGACGAGGTCATGCTCTTGTTTATTGAGTCCTTTTTGTAGATATTGCATGATCAGGGGCTGCAGATCGATGGTGTTGCCGTTGTGATTAACAGTTAGGTGCACATTAAACCAATCATTTTGCGCTCCTTCTTCAATACCAATGTCGATATCATCGGCAACAATATAGTGATGAGCAAAGTCATCATCAAACTCAACTTGCCAACCTGAAAGTTTAAAGTCCTCTAGGTCTTCAAGATAAAAAGTTTCCCACTGTTCTTCTGGTTCAAGATAAGGGTTGGCATTTAAAATATAGCTCTCACCAAAAGGCTTTTGCGTTTGATTGCCATAGCCAAAATAAGCACGTCTTGATTTATCAAAACCAAATGCAGTTAGTGTTTCAAGTTTAGCTTTTTCAAATTTTATGTCTTTTTCAATCAAGCGACCATTATGCTCAATAATGTGTGTGCCGCTTTCATGTGGCTCAAAGCGTGTGCCATCATAGTCAAAGCTCACTTCAGCAAAGAAGCCATAATGTGGCCAGTTTACTGATGACCCTTTGCTAAAGTGGGCAATTGCCTTAGGCGTGATTTTTTCAGTTTTAAGCTTTTTGACTTTGCTTGGAAATTTGATTTGCTTACTAAGTGTTGATTTCTCAATGGTATGACGAACAAATGACATATCATCTTTGGAGATATCTTTAAGTGTATTAAGGAGTAGCAATTGATTGCCAGGAATGTCACTGACAATCTGCCCCATTTTATTGCCATCAATGTAAAAAGCAGGCGTCGTTGGTACGATTTTGGTATTTGTTTTGCCATTGATTTGTGCGTTAAAGCGAAATGTGCCGTTGACCTCACTCCAGTCGATATTAAGTTTGGCATCTGGCGCCAAGGTGCAGTGTTTGCCCATGACAATATCGCCAATAAAAAAACGCTCAGTCTCAATAAGCAGCTTTAAGAACTGTGCACCATATTCTCCGCTTAAATGAGGTAATTTAGCCGTGTAGCGGTCAATATATGCTCTTAGGTATTTGAGTATTTCTAAGTCTTTCATATCGGCGCAATCTGGATATTTAGCATATCCGGCAGCAATATTGCCAAGATTAGCACTTTGTGGTTTGCCATAGCCATCACCACTTTTTAAGACGCGCACATAGCTAGCCTCGATCCGATAAGACAATTGGTTTCCTTCTTTAAAGGAAACAAGCTGATAGGCAATCACTAAGTTAGAAGGTGCTTTGCCCTGAGATAATAGAGCGCTTTTTTCAAGGCGTATATTGTCATTAAACTGGCGTTCAAATGCGACCTTATCAAAATGGGAGGTTGGGCTTTTAGCTTCTTTTGTCGGTTTCGCGCTAACAGATTTTGTCGCTGCAACAGGAGTAAGTGCATAGGGTTCTTTTAAGCGTTCAGCTAATGATTTATTAAACATAAATAATACAGCATAAATATGCTTGCAAAAGTAGCCTACAGGGCATGAACACTCAGCGTCTAGAATGCTTGAGAGTGATTTTGCTCGTGAGTTCACATCGACAAAAATGCTTTGAGAGTAGGCCTCTTTACCAGAGCCAAAAACTTCACTCTTAATGACAAAATTAATGCCATCATCGGATGTTGCTTGTAATGATTTAATTGAGTATTGATTGCAATAAGCGTGCGCACGTGAAATCGTTGCCTTGGTAAAGTCTTCGGTGATACTTTTAGGTAAGATGCTTGAAGATAAGCTCATAAGTTTTTGTCAAAAGAAAATAAATTGCATCAGTATACCTGAGGCAAAAGGAGTAAGACAAACAAGTTTTTGGCGATAGTTATATTTTGCTAATGTCTTATCTATGCATTATTCATATAAGAGATATACCCTTCGGCCACGCTCAGGACGAAATAAGTGCGGAACTCCAGTGATTAAATACTATCAAAATGAATTGTAAGCCAAATCGTGGCAGGCGAGCTCGATGTAGAGGTTACCCAATGTGGTGTATTGCTGGGAATCAAAAGGCTATCGCCTGTAGCAAGTGAGTGACTCATATCATTCATCAAAAGGGTTGCTTGACCTTGTAAAACAAATACCAACTCGTCTTGTGTTTGGATGTAGGGTGTATCTTTGGGCGTTGTTTGTCCATAGGAGACAATGCGCTCAATTTTAATATTTTGCGCATTTTTGATTTCATGAATAATATCAAACAATTCATGTTCAGCATGTTTGGGGATATCGTATAAATTCATTGCTTTACAAACCCACGTTTTGTTAATAGCTGATCCAAAGCATTGGCAAAGGCATTGATATTACTACTTGAGAAAGCTTTAGTTTTTGTCTCGACTAATCCGGCATCACGTAGCTCAGTGAAAAAATTACGCATGGCATAAGTCTGTGAAATATTTGCCTTGGTATATTGCTTGCCATGAGGCGTGATCACCATTGCGTCGTGATCAGTAACTTCTTTTGCCAGTGGAATATCTGCAGTAATCACTAGATCAGACCTTTCAACCTTATTGGCGATATAGTTGTCAGCAACGTCAAAGCCTTTATCGACACAGCGCATTTTGATAAAAGGTGATGGTGGGTGTGTCAGTGGTTGATTGGCAACAAAAATACACGTGACTTTGCGTTGGTGCGCTGCTTTATACAGCACTTCTTTGACTGCTTTAGGGCAAGCATCGGCATCGACATAAATAATCATATTAGGCGTAATGGCTTTGAATGTAAGAAGCTAATTCAGCCTGGGGTATGGTCACTTGTTCTTTGTCTTCACGCAAGAACTTAATTACACAGGTGTTATTGTTAACTTCATCTTCAGCAATCACCAATGCTAATACAGCGCCGGATTTATCCGCCTTTTTAAATTGTGATTTAAAGCTACCTAGCGAGGTGTTTTGCTCAATGGTTAGATGAGGCAAGGACTTGCGTAGTGCTTCAATCATTGGCATGGCCTTGAAGATCGATGACTCATCAGATATCACATAGATATCTGCCGTTTGTGTTGACTTAGGAATAAGCTCTAGGGTTTCAAGGAGTAAAATAATTCGCTCAATACCCATGGCAAAACCAACAGCAGGCGTTTCAGGGCCTTGCAGGTCGCTTACAAGTGAGTCATAACGACCACCGGCGCATATGGTGCCTTGAGCACCTAGTTTATCCGTCACCCATTCAAATACGGTGTTGCAGTAGTAATCAATGCCGCGCACAAGGCGTGAATTTACTCTATACGGAATACTTAATGCACTTAGATACTTAGTAAGTGCTTCAAAGTCTTGCTTAATATCTTCATCAAGAAAATCATGCAGGTTAGGTGCATTATCCAAAAGTCGTTGGGTGTTTTCATTTTTACTATCAAGAATGCGCAATGGGTTTTTGCCTAGTCTACGCTGTGAATCCTCATCTAACTGATCTTTAAGTGGTGTTAGATAATCAACCAACGCATTGACATAATTAGCGCGATTTGCGGCACTTCCTAGATTATTAAGCTCAAGTGTGACATGTCTATCTAAACCTAAAGCTTGCCATAATTGCCAAGTGAGACTTAAGATTTCGGCATCTTGGGCAATGTGACTATTGCCATATACCTCAATACCCAGTTGATAAAATTGGCGATAACGTCCTTTTTGAGGGCGTTCATAACGAAACATCGCGCCCGTGTACCACATCTTTTGGATTTGATTACGTAAAAGCCCATGTTCAATCATAGCTCGCACGCAACCTGCCGTACCCTCGGGTCTTAAAGTCAATGCTTCATTATTACGATCGTTAAAATCATAGGTTTCTTTTTCAACAATATCTGTGCCTGCGCCAACGCCGCGATGAAATAACTCGCTTTTTTCAACGACAGGCAGGCGAATTTCCTGATAACCATAGTTGTGTAAGGTTTGTTTTACAGCGTTTTCGAAAAAGTGCCATTTATAAATATCGCTCGGTAAAATATCATTCATGCCACGCACGGCTTGGATTTTAGACATTAAAAATAATCTCGTATCAGTCAACTTAGTAAAGTAGCATCATTGTATTTTAATTGACTTTAGATGGGAAGGGCTTGCACTCTAAATCACTAAACACGAATTTTGGCGACTACAGGCTCTTTGAATTTCATCAGCAGCACAATAGCAATAATATAAAAGGCAGCAATCATCGCACCTAAGAGAATGAGATTGGCGCGCATTAAATTAGCAAAGATAAGTGCAAGCGCAACAATAAGGTCAATCATAAGTCCATAGATTGACGAGGCGACAGCACTGTGATTTTTATCGATGAGCAAAAATGCCATTGTTGAGGTGTTCACACTCACAAGTGCTGAGGAAAAGCCAAATAAAATCGCACTTAGACCGATCAAGTAAATGGCGTAATGTGCCGGTAGAAAATAAGCACTGATAAACAATATGCCACTGAAGACAGCAACAAAAGAGAAACTATAAGCGCTCTGCTCATAGCTCATCAAGCCATTAAGCCAACGAATGTTAATCCAACGTGCTAAGGCGCCAAAGAAGATCAATAAAAAGGACAACCAACCATAGACAATCGTATTAAAGCCAAGTGTTGTGATTACAATATAAGGCGTGCAGATATAAAAAACGGACATGCCCGCCCATGCCACTGACGTGATATAGCAATAGCTTAAGAATTGCGTGTTGCTGACAATGCTGAAGAATTTCTTGCGACTTGAAGTTTTACCTTCAGTGGTTGCGGTTGGTATCTCTTTAAAATAAATAGCAATCATGATAAGGGCGAGCAGTGCAACCAAAACAACACCATTAAAAACCCATTCCCAACCGCCGTAATAAACGATATAGCCACCAAGGAATCCCGCTAGTGAGGGTGCTAGATAAAACAGAAGGGTTAAACTCTGCCACGTTTTTACATAAGTGTTGCCCGTTAACATGTCCTTGGGTAAAGCAACAGCTAAAATGTATAAACCCGAGGCACCAATGCCTTGCAAGATACGTCCGATATAAAAGGCAAAAATGCTTTGTGATAACAGGCAAACAACACTGCCAATAATGACGATTAAGCAATAAAGAATCAGCGTTTTCTTGCGCCCAAAACGATCGCTGATAAGGCCTGCAGGTATGGCAAAGATTGCACCAGCAATAACAAATAAAGTCAGTGTTAACTGGCTTTGCCCAACATTTACTGCGAAGTCATTTTGTAACAAAGGAAGTGCTGAGATATACATATCATAGGCACAGACATATACGCCAACGAGGAAAATGGCAAAAAAGTAAACGTAGTTTTGGGGTTTTATATTCATTGTTCTGCTCATATGACTTGCCATTTTGTAGAGGATGCTGTGGTGTACAGGCACATTGTAGCACGGTGAATTTTAAACTTAAAAATATTATCAGGTTTAAAACCAAACGAAAATATTCGCTTGAAGCCTATAATTGATGAGTTGAATTTGCAGTAGAAAAATATCCCACTTTTATTGCAAAGTGGTCTAGACAATGGGGCGTATAATATTCCCATATTTTGGGTCACAGGTAGAGACACAAAAAAGTTCTTACTGCGGTTCAGGGCTATCAGCGGCAGTTAAGGATAGGGGGTGAGGTCGTTTTTTAATCGCATGAATATGTAATAATTCAAAAATAAGTTGAGCATCAATTACTTCCCTCACCCGTGCAGCTTAAGCTGCACGACCTCTCCCGCAAGGGGAGAGGTGCTAACTGACGCAACTTATTCTTGATTCATTACTATGATGCTTGGAAGTAAGTTATTTTTGGGGTGTCATTGCTAGATATTTATATTTCTGTGTTGTGGTGAGTATGCTATAATTCGCGTCAGTTTTTAGAATATTTGAAGCGTTTATATCTATATGACAACACAATTTGCCAATGAAGTTTTCCCGGTTAATATCGAGCAGGAATTAAAGCAATCATATCTTGATTACGCAATGAGCGTCATCGTTGGACGTGCGCTTCCTGATGTGCGTGATGGTTTAAAGCCGGTGCATCGACGCGTTCTTTTTGCGATGAAAGAGTTGGGCAACGACTTTAATAAGCCTTATAAAAAATCAGCACGTGTTGTCGGGGACGTGATTGGTAAATATCACCCGCATGGTGACACGGCTGTATATGATACGATTGTGCGTATGGCGCAGCCATTTTCATTGCGTTATATGCTTGTCGATGGTCAGGGTAACTTTGGTTCAGTTGATGGTGACTCGCCGGCAGCGATGCGTTACACCGAAGTGCGTATGTCGAAGATGGCGCATTCATTACTAATCGACATCGACAAAGAAACCGTTAACTTCTCGCCAAACTATGATGAAACCGAGATGATTCCAGATGTGTTACCAACGCGCATCCCGAATTTATTGGTTAATGGTTCATCCGGTATTGCGGTGGGAATGGCAACCAATATTCCACCACATAATTTAAATGAAGTGATCGATGGCGTGGTTGCTTTGATTGAAAACCCTGATTTAAGCATTGAAGAGTTAATGGAGTATATTCCGGGGCCTGATTTTCCAACAGGTGCTTATATCAATGGTCGCGCCGGTATTGTTGATGCGTATAAGACGGGCAGAGGGCGGGTTATTATGCGCGCTAAGGCATCGATTGAAGTCGATAAAAAAACGGATCGCGAACAAATTATTGTGACTGAAATCCCATATCAGGTGAATAAAGCGCGTTTGATTGAGAAAATTGCGGAACTGGTTAAAGACAAAAAAATCGAAGGCATTTCTGAATTACGCGATGAATCCGATAAAGACGGTATGCGTATTGTTATCGATGTTAAGCGTGGCGAAGTGCCTGAAGTGCTATTAAATAACCTATATGCACAAACACAAATGCAGTTAAGCTTTGGTGTAAATATGGTTGCCTTGGTTGACAGTCAGCCGAAGTTATTGAATTTAAAAGAAGTAATTGAAGCGTTTATTCGTCACCGCAAAGAAGTGGTAACACGACGCACGATTTTTGAATTGCGTAAAGCGCGAGAGCGTGCCCATTTATTAGAAGGTTTAGCGATTGCCTTGTCAAATATTGATGAAATGATTGCTTTGATTAAAGCATCGAAAACGCCAGCTGAAGCTAAAGAAGCACTGTTATCCCGTTCATGGTCTGGTAAGCTTGTTGCGCAAATGCTTGAAGGGGTTGATCAAGATTTATATCGCATTGATGGTTTGGCGTCACATTATGGTTTACATAATGATGAATATTTCCTATCACAAGCACAGGTTGATGCGATTTTAGAACTTCGTTTACACCGTTTGACAGGTTTAGAGCAGGATAAAATCCTCGATGAATTTAAAGCATTACTTTTACGTATTGAAGAGTTGATTGCGATTTTGAAAGATATTAAACGTTTGCTTGAAGTAATCTGTGAAGAGCTACAAGAAGTCAAAGCACAATTTGGTGATGCACGTCGCTCAGAGATTATTGCTTCCCAGCTTGATTTAGGCTATGAAGATCTTATTACTGAAGAGTCAATGGTTGTTACTCTTTCATATGATGGCTATGTCAAAGCACAGCCATTGAAGGACTATAATGCACAAAAACGTGGGGGTCGAGGTAAGTCTTCAACACAAATGAAATCAGAAGATTTTGTTTACAAACTTCAAATTGCATCAACCCATGACACAATGCTGTGCTTCTCAAGTGCCGGTAAAATCTACTGGAGCAAAGTGTATGAATTCCCGCAGGCAGGGCGTGCAGCTAAAGGTAAGCCTATAAACAATGTATTGCCACTTGAGCAAGGTGAGCGCATCACGGCAATGCTTGCGATCTCTGAATACACGGAAGGTTGGAATATTTTTATGGCAACTAAGCAAGCGACCGTTAAAAAAGTTGATTTATCAGCATTCTCGCGTCCGCGCAAGGGTGGTATTTATGCCTTAACCCTTGATGAGGGCGATGAGCTATGGCATGTGCATTTAACCAATGGTCAGCAAGAAATTATGATGTTCTCAGACGCAGGCAAAGCGATTCGCTTTAATGAAGAAGATGTGCGTGCAATGGGCAGAACAGCGCGCGGTGTTCGTGGAATGCGTATTCAAAAAGGTCAAACTATTGTTGGTGTGATTGTTACCGATCCTGACCAAGGGGTGGTGTTAACGGCAACGGAACATGGTTATGGTAAACGTACCCCAGTTGCTGAATATCGCAAAACTGCTCGTGGTTCACAAGGTGTCATCTCAATTTCTACTTCTGATCGTAATGGTTTAGTTGTCGCATCAGGTTTAGTAGAAGATGCGGATGATATTATGCTAATGACCGATCAAGGGGTGTTGATTAGAACACGTGTATCTGAGGTGCGTGAAACGGGTCGTTCAGCACAGGGTGTTAAATTGATTAATTTGAAACCAGATGAGAAGCTAGTGTCAGTGCAAGTCGTTGCTGAGGATGAATCTGAAGAAGATTTTGATGGTGAAATGCTGGAAAATGAAGAGAATGAAGCAAATGACACACCAATAGCAGATGATAGCCCAGTGCAAGGTGAGCAGGATAGCGAAGATGGCAGCGAGTTGGAGTAATTCGTGAAAGTCATCACGATTTTGGGGGCGACAGGATCAATTGGTGTTAACACACTAGAGATTATTCGCGAAAACCCTGCTGATTTTGACGTTTATGCATTGACTGCACATCATAATATTGAGCTGTTATATCAGCAATGTCTTGAATTTTCCCCACGCTATGCGGTGGTTGCCGATGAACGCTTGGCAAGTAAGCTTCGCAGTGACTTTAAGAGCTCAGGTTGTCAGACGATCGTGCTATATGGCAAAGAGGCACTTGTTTCTGTGGCGAGTGCTGAGGAAGTGGGTATGGTCATGGCTGCTATTGTTGGTATTGCAGGATTGGCGCCAACGTTTGCGGCAGTTAATAAAGGCAAAACCATTTTGTTAGCAAATAAAGAAGCATTGGTAACTGCGGGCGAGATTTTCATGCGTGCAGCAAAACAATCTAATGCTATGATTTTGCCTGTGGATAGTGAGCATAATGCGATTTTCCAATGCTTACCTGATCAAGATAAGCATTATGATCAAGAGATAATCTCCAGAGTTATCTTAACGGCATCTGGTGGTCCTTTTCGCGAAAAGTCTCTGGATGAGCTTAAAGATATCACACCAGATGAAGCGTGCGCGCATCCTAATTGGCAGATGGGGCGTAAAATATCCGTTGACTCATCAACGATGATGAATAAAGCGCTAGAGGTTATCGAGGCGTATTGGTTATTTGAGGTGCCCGTTGAAAAAATTGAGGTGCTAATTCATCCGCAAAGCATTGTCCATTCAATGGTTGAATATCATGATGGTAGCTTTATTGCGCAAATGGGCTCGCCAGATATGAAAACACCTATTGGTTATGCGATGTACTACCCAAAGCGTCATAAAATCAATGTGCCAAAACTTGATTTTACTGCCAAACCACTAGGCTTTGATGCGCTGGATGGGCAACGTTTTATGCTTATTCCGTTGGTGTATAACATGCTAAAGCGTCAAGATTATGCCTCAACAATTGTGTTAAATGCTGCCAATGAAGTGTTGGTCGAGGCTTTTTTGGCGGAAAAAATACAATATTTGGAAATAATCGAGTATATTGAACGAGTTTTGCAAAAATTAAAATTTAATAAACCTGAAACTATTGATGATGTCGTTGCGATTGATTTGCAGGCACGCATGCATGTTTCGGCACTTTTAAATGCAGATAAAGATTGAATAAAATAAAATTTAAATAAAGGAAGATTAGCTTGAGCTTGTCATTGAAAAAAACATTGTTACTTACGCTTTTAGGTGTCGCGCCCTTTACTGGTGTCTACGCACAAAATAGCTTTATTGCTAAAAGTATAAAAGTTGAAGGTTTGGAGCGTATTTCAAAAGAAACTGTGCTGAGTGATTTAGGTATTCACGCGGGCGAAAAAGTAGGTGCGACAGAAACTAATGAGGCAATTAAGTCCCTTTATAGCAGTGGTTTTTTTAAAAATGTACAACTGTATCAAGACGGTCATACATTAATTGCCAAGGTAGCAGAGCGTCCAGCAATTAGTGCAGTTGACTTTGACGGTAATGACAAAATCAAAAATGATGACATGAAAAAAGTCTTGCGTGAGGCAGGTCTTGATGTTGGGAATATTGCGAATCCTGAGATCCTATTTCAAGTCAAACAATCACTACTGATGCAATATGCATTGATGGGGTATTACTCAACGACAGTTGATATACAAGAAATCAAAGAAGCACGTAATCGTGTGGCAATCAAGATTAATATTGCTGAAGGTAAAACTGCGACAGTGCGTCGCATTAATGTGATTGGCAATAAAGCATTTTCGCAGAGTGAGCTTCTTGATAATATCACTTTTAAAACCCCATCAATTTGGAATTTGTGGGGATTGTTTACTTCAAAGGCAGATTACTCACCAACCAATATGCAGTCTTCAACGGAAGATCTTAGTAATTACTATATGAATAATGGTTACTTGGATTTTAAAGTAACATCACACCAAGCCTCGCTATCACCGAATAAAGAAAATGCATTTATCGCCTTTGATGTGAATGAAGGTGAAGTTTATAAAGTGTCTAAAGTATCATTAGAAGGTAAGTTTGTTATTGCGAAAGCCGATCTTGAGAAGCTTATTAGCTTTAAAGCAGGAGACACCTTCTCACGCCAAAAAGTCCTCGATAGTGCTAAGGCAATCACACAAGCCTTGGGAGATAAGGGTTATGCTTTTGCTAACGTCAACCCAGTGCCTAAGGTTGATAAAGATAATAAGACAGTAGCATTAACCTTCTATATTGACCCAGGCAAAAAAGTTTATATTAACCAGATTAATTTCCTAGGCAATAATGTGACTAATGACTATGTTTACCGTCGACAAATGCAATACTTTGAATCTGGTGTTTACAATCAGTCGATGATTGATCAATCGAAGATTAAGTTACAAAGAATGCCATTTGTCCAAGACGTGACGGTCAAGAAAGTCCCTGTCCCTGGCTCGGATGATTTGGTTAACATGGATTATGATATTAAAGAAAGAAGTGCCAATACGGTAAGTGCGAGTATTGGTTACTCACAACTATATAACTTTATGATTGGTGGTAATTTATCATTGCCAAACATTCAAGGTACGGGTAATCAATTTTCAATTGGTGCGAATTTATCAAGCGTTTATCAAAGCCTGAATATGTCGTATACCGATCCGTATTTTACCCAATCAGGGATAAGTCAGACGATTAGTACGTATTTATCACGTACTGACTATGATGATACCTCAATTGCCAGCTATCGCTTAAATCAATATGGTGCGAATCTAGGCTATAGCATTCCAACCTCGGCATTTGATTCAATAAGTGTTGGTGGTGGTGTTGATCACACGCAAGTGCTGCAGCCTAGTGGTGGTAAATCGAGTATTTTGCAGTGGTTTGTTCAGAACAATGGAAACCAAACTTCATTTAATACTTTCACCGTTAATTTGGGTTGGAATCATAACTCAACGAATCGCGCGTTCTTCCCGACAGAGGGGACAACGTTAGGCTTAAATGGTACGGCTTCAGTTCCGGGAATTAGTGATTTGCAGTGGTACAAGGTCACAGGTTCTGCGGGCTTCTTCCATCCGATTATTGGTGATGTTACACTTTCAGTCAAAGGCGGGGTTGGTTATGGTAATGGCTATGGTAAGACGGAATATTTGCCGTTTTTCCAGAATTTCTATGGTGGAGGCTGGGGTTCGGTTCGTGGCTTCTCTCAAGGGGGGATGGGACCTTCTGATACCTATACGCCAAATGGTACTCCACCACAACCCGAACAAGGTAATGCCATTGGTGGTAATTTAAATGTTTACACTAATATGGATATTTTATTCCCAATTCCAGGGTTAAAAGATAGCCGCAATATGCGTTTGGGTGTGTTCTTTGACGCGGGTAATGTCTATAACACTTATGATATGACTAATGCAGGGATTTGGCCAGGAACTGCAGGTGACAGATCACCAACGTTCTCTAACTTGCGTTATTCAGTGGGTGTTGAATTCCAATGGTTGTCGCCATTGGGCGCGATGGCATTTAGCTTGGCAAAACCATTAAATACCAAGCCAGGAGACTCAACACAAGTATTCCAGTTTACACTGGGGCAAATGTTCTAATCTTTTGAGTTGAAAAGTTATTATCAAAATTTTAAATTTAAGTTAAATGTAAGGAGTAAATATGAAAAAATTAGCAATGATCGGTTTGGCATCAATGGCTGTGACCAGTGCAGCTTTTGCGACAGATGCAAGCAGCCTAAAAATCGGTTTGGTTAATCCAGTTGAGATATATCAAGCAGTGCCACAAGGTGAACAGAGTATTCAGGCATTGCAAACGAAGTTAAAGCCAAAGGCGGATGAGTTGCAAAAGCAACAGCAAGGTTTGATGGAAAAGATGCAAACTTTGCAAACTAATGCGCCAACATTAACGAAATCTGATCTGGATAAGCAACAAAAGGCATTAACCGGCGAGCAAGCTAAGTTCAAACAACAAGCAATGGCATTTAAGCAAAGCGAGATGCAGCAAGAGCAGAGAATCGCTCAAGACTTCCAAGCAAGCTTTAATACAGCTGTAGAGTCTGTTGCTAAAGAAGGTAAATATAGCCTCATCCTAAGCTCGCAAGCAGTAGCCTATGCAGCCCCTGATTTGAAGGTGGATGTGACGGATCAAGTCGTAGCACAAATGAAAAAGCAAGACGCACCTAAAGATAAAAAAGATAAAAAATAGAGAAATTCTTTGCCTTTCAAAAGAAAAGTTTGTAGACTTAGCGCGCATTTAATTTTAGCTGTCTTTAGAGTATTCAATGAAATGGATCAAAAGAGTATAAATTAGATAATTGATTTTAAGAAAAATTTAGATGGCATTTAAGCGAGGTGAGATGTATGCCAGCAGTACGTGTAAGAGAAACAGAACCGTTTGATGTTGCATTGCGCCGTTTTAAGCGTAGCTGTGAAAAAGCGGGAATCGTTTCTGAGCTTCGTCGTAGAGAGTTTTATGAGAAGCCAACATGGGAGCGCAAACGCAAAAAAGCAGCTGCAGTTAAGCGTTCAATGAAGCAGTCTATGCGTTCAACGCCAGCAGCAGCTCGCCGCTAGGAAGTAGAAGAAGTAAAAGATTGCAATAAACAGTCGGCCAGCTATGCTTAACGGTGTAGTTGGCTTCTGTATTTATGGCAATTAGAAAATTATACATATACTTAATTTAATAAATGAAACTGTTAGGATTTAGCAAATGTCTGAAATACGCGCGCGTCTTGTTGAAGATATGAAAACCTCAATGAAAAACAAAGATAAAAATCGTTTATCAACGATCCGTATGGCGTTGGCAGCGTTTAAGCAAAAAGAGGTTGATGAGCGTGTTGAGGTAACTGAGGATAATGTGATTAGTATCCTGACAAAAATGATCAAGCAACGCAAAGATTCTGCAGAGCAGTTTAAGCGCGCAGGCAGAGAAGAGCTTGCACAAAAAGAGCTTGATGAAATTGAAATTTTACAAGTCTATTTACCAAAACCACTATCAGAAGATGAAATTATTGAAATTATCCAACGTGCTATTTTAGAAGTTGGTGCCTCTTCAGTGAAAGATATGGGTAAGATTATGAGTGCGATAAAAGCAGAGCTTAACGGTCGTGCTGATATGGGTAAAGTCGGTTCAATGATCAAATCACAATTATCGTAAATATTTGCCATGAAGGGGAATATTCCCGCTGATTTCATCCGTCAAATTGTCGCATCGACGGATATTGTCGACGTGATTTCAAAATATGTCACGCTCAAAAAAACGGGCAAAGGCTTCATGGCGTGTTGCCCATTTCACAATGAAAAAACGCCATCATTTTCAGTCAGCCAAGACAAGCAGCTATATCATTGCTTTGGCTGTCATGCCTCTGGTGATGTCATTGATTTTATTGCAGATTATAATAGCTTAAGCTTTATTGAGGCGGTTGAAGAACTTGCACTAATGCAGAATCTTGAAGTGCCTTATGATCAAAGTGGTAAAGATCAATCCAAAGATAAATTAACGCAATCAATCTATGATGCCTTACAAGCGGCAAATAAATATTTTCAATGGTGTTTGCGCTTTGATGCTGATAAAGATGAGGTTGTTGAGTATATTAAATCGCGGGAATTAACAGCAAAAACAGCGAAATATTTTCAAATGGGCTACGCGCCAAATCAATGGCAAGCGCTATACGATGTGTTGAAAAAACAATTTTCATTGGATGTTTTGGATCAAGCAGGCTTAGTGATCCGTAAGGATAAGGGGGGAGCGTATGATCGCTTCCGTGAGCGTTTGATGTTTCCAATACGTAATCGCAGAGGTTCTGTGGTTGGTTTTGGCGGTCGGGTGTTACCTAATAAAGATGCTAACCCTAAATATCTTAACTCACCTGAAACGCCGGTTTTTTTTAAAAGTCATGAATTGTACGGTCTATATGAGCTTAAGCAGCAGCACAAAAATCCCGAACATATCATGGTGGTTGAGGGCTATATGGATGTTATTGGCTTGCATCAACATGGCTATACCACAGCAGTTGCGACATTGGGAACTGCTTTATCAACGTCGCACTTAAAGACCTTATTTCGCCACACTTCAGAGATAATCTTATGCTTTGATGGTGATTCAGCTGGGCAAAATGCGGCTTTAAGAGCATTTGAGATGGTGCTGCCTGTGCTAGATGAGCATAAAAAAGCACGATTTTTGCTGTTGCCCAAAGAGCATGATCCTGACTCATATATTAAAGAAATGGGATTGGAAGGTTTTAAGAATGCTTTAACCGAAGCTTTAAGTGCTGCTGATTTCTTTATTCAAAATCTATTAGGTAAATATGATTTAAATAGCGCAGATAGCTTGGCGCAATTGATTGAAGAGGCAAAGCGAGTACTAAAGGCTATTCCTGAGAGTGCTTATACGCTAACGATTATTGAGCAATTGGCTAAAGCAACAGACGTATCTTCGCTGCAGTTGCAACGGATGATCAAACAAAAAGCGCATGATGCACAGCAAAGTAGTGACAACATGCAGCTAAAACGTTGGCAGTTAAACGTTAATAAGCTGAGCTTGGTTGAGAAAGCATTGGCGTATTTGTTAAGCATGCCGTCAGAAGTGCATGATGCGCTCAGTGCACAATCGATGATAGAATTTGAGTGTGTTACAGAGCAGCACTTTATTTTGCTTGATGCTTTGAAAATAATCAGGCAAAATGACGGGCTGTCTTCTGCTGTGCTTGTGCAAATGCTTGTTGAAAAATATCCGCAATTTAAGGCGTATTTCTATCAGTTATTGCAAGCACAAAGTGAGCTTGATGCAGTGCAGCTTATTGATGAATTAATGGCGATGTTAGATAAGATAATGAAGCAGGCATGTCAAAACGAATTAGAACACCTGATATTAAAAGCAAAAACATCTATCTTAACAGCGACAGAAAAACAAAGAATGCAAGCAATTTTATACAAAGTAGAAAAAATATAGCTACACTTGATTTATGTTGCTAAATCGCCAAAGGGGAAAGCGCAAAAAGGCAGTAAATTACGCAAATAAGGCGTAGACATATTGTATCTTTGTGCGTGCTTTGCGTGATGAATATAAGTAGTTAAGAAACTTAGAAGTGAGATTTTAATGTCAGATCAAACAAAAGAACAACAACTCTCAAGAATCAAAGAGTTACTCGCGTTGGGGCGTGAACAAGGTTATTTGACCTATGCCGATGTGAATGATTATCTGCCAGATGAAATTACTGATCCTGAGCGCATTGAAGAAGTGATTCAGATGATTAATGATGTCGGTGTTAAGGTCTTTGAATCTGCTCCTGATGCGGAAGATTTGTTATTACTTGAAGCTGAGTCAGAAAACACGTCAGATGATGATGCGGTGCAAGCACTATCTTCTGATGGTGATTTTGGTCGCACGACTGATCCTGTTAGGATGTATATGCGTGAAATGGGAGCAGTTGATCTATTAACACGCTCGGGTGAAATAGAAATTGCTAAACGGATTGAGCATGGCACTAAAGAGGTGCTTAATGCTTTGTCTGAATATCCTTATGTGATCAAGTCATTGTTGGGGCGCTATCAGGATTTAACCGATGCAGCACGTGAAGAGCATATGCAGCTTGAGGATGAGGAAAGAGAGGAGATGCCACTGTATAAGTTCATTAAATTTTCTGATTTAATTTCAGGCTTTAATGAAGGAGATGAGATTGATGCGTCAGGCACTGATGTTGGTTCAATGCTTGATAACCCAGAAGAAACGCTAGAAGAAAGTCAAACAGAAGAGAGTGACTCTAGTGATGAAGGAGAGGAATCAAGTGGTGGTACGGTAGATACCGCCGAAGATACAGGTCCAGATCCTGAGGTGGCAGCACAAAAATTTGCCGAAATTGAAGCTAAGTTTAATTATTTGCTAGACCAAGAGGTTGGAAGCAAAGCATATATTAATGCTGCAAGTGAAGTATCGACTTTGTTTTTAAGTATGCGTTATACCAGTGCGCAATTGAACCGCATGATTAATTCAATCCGTGGCTTGGTGACTGAAATTCGCGGACATGATCGTAAAATCATGCGTTTATGTGTAGAAAAAGGCAAAATGCCTAAGCAGTATTTTGTGTCACGTTTTCAAGGTCGAGAAACCGATACTGACTGGTTGGATGGTTGTATTGAAAAATACCCTGATCTTATCAATGTGCTTGAAGATGCCAAAGCAATTCAGGTCAAACTTGGATTGATTGAAGATCGTGCCGATATGTCAATTTATGACTTACGCGAAGCCAGTAAGCGTATTTCAGTAGGTGAAGCAAAAGCACGACGCGCGAAAAAAGAGATGATTGAAGCGAACTTACGTTTGGTTATCTCAATTGCTAAGAAATATACCAATAGAGGCTTACAATTCTTGGATTTGATCCAAGAGGGTAACATTGGTTTGATGAAGGCGGTTGATAAGTTTGAATACCGTCGTGGCTATAAATTTTCAACCTATGCAACTTGGTGGATTCGTCAGGCGATTACACGTTCAATCGCCGATCAGGCGCGCACGATTCGTATCCCTGTGCATATGATCGAGACGATTAATAAGCTTAATCGTATTTCGCGTCAAATCTTACAAGAAACGGGTAAAGAAGCAACACCTGAGGAATTAAGCCAACATATTGATATGTCGGAAGATAAGATTCGTAGAATCATGAAAATTGCCAAAGAGCCAATTTCAATGGAAACACCCATTGGTGATGATGAAGATTCTAATCTGGGTGATTTTATCGAAGATGGCGTGTCTGATTCACCAGTGGATAGTGCGACAAGCGAGAGTCTACGTGAAGTGACTAAAGATATTCTAAGTACATTGACTGAGCGTGAAGCCAAAGTATTACGTATGCGTTTTGGGATTGACATGAATACCGATCACACGTTAGAGGAGGTCGGTAAGCAGTTTGATGTGACGCGTGAGCGTATCCGTCAGATTGAAGCCAAAGCGCTACGTAAGCTAAGACACCCATCGCGTTCAGAAACATTAAAGAGCTTTTTATCTGAATCATCATAAGTTTATCTTTTAATTATCAGTTTTATTGACGTATCAAAGGAGTTATAAAAATGGATATGATTAAGCTTAAATATGCAAGTATTGCTAGCTTGTTGGCCTTAGGGTTAACAGGATGTGCTAGTCGTTGTATTACCATTCCAGCCAATGCAACATCTGCAGAGAGTTTTGGCTCAGGCTTTGGGCAGCTAAAAGCCATGCAACCAGTAGTGAAAGCATCAGCAGGTGACACTATTCAAGGACAAGTATTGGTGCAAAACAAAAAATCAGCAACCCAAAACTTTCAATATCAAGTGCAATGGCTAGATAAAAGTGGCTTTAATGTCGGGCAGCCACAACCGTGGACGCCAATAGAGGTATATGGTGATTTGCAGAAGATGATTACCTTTAGCGCGCCAACACCAGATGCCACAAGCTATAATATTTCTTTTTGTCGCGTGTAGAGTATTATCCCTTTTGTTCATTCCACATAAATGTTACATTAATTCCCGTGTTTTAAATCTTAAAAATTTATCTATTCGAGGAAGTTTATGAGCAATAAAGAACAAGCATTAAATTCGGCATTAGCACAAATTGAAAGACAATTTGGCAAAGGCTCTATTATGCGGATGGGTGATACCGATTTAGCTAAAGATATTGATGTTATTTCGACTGGATCAATTGGTTTGGATGTTGCCTTAGGTGTTGGAGGTTTACCAAAAGGACGTGTGGTTGAGATCTATGGCGCGGAGTCTTCAGGTAAAACAACGTTAACATTACAAGCGATTGCACAGTGTCAAAAAAACGGTGGAACAGCAGCTTTTATCGATGCTGAACATGCGCTTGATCCAGTATATGCCGAAGCCTTGGGAGTTGACCTTAAAAGCCTAATCGTGTCACAACCAGACACAGGCGAACAAGCGCTTGAGATTACTGATATGTTAGTGCGCTCAGGTGGTGTTGATATTGTTGTTGTTGACTCGGTTGCCGCATTGACGCCAAAAGCTGAGATTGAAGGTGAGATGGGTGATTCACATATGGGCTTGCAGGCACGTTTAATGTCGCAAGCTTTACGTAAATTAACCGCAAATATCAAGCGCTCTAATACATTGGTTGTATTTATTAATCAGATTCGTATGAAGATCGGTGTAATGTTTGGCAATCCTGAGACGACTACTGGAGGTAACGCATTGAAGTTTTACTCGTCAGTGCGTTTAGAAATTCGTCGCGGTAGCCCAATTAAAAAGGGTGATGAAATCTTAGGCAATGAGACTAAGGTCAAAGTCGTTAAAAATAAAGTTTCTCCGCCATTTAAACAAGCAGAGTTTGATATTCTCTATGGTGAAGGGACATCTCTTGAAGGTGAGTTGATTGATTTGGGTGTGAAATATAATCTAGTTGATAAAGCCGGTGCGTGGTACAGTTATAATGGTGATCGAATCGGCCAAGGTAAGGATAATGTGCGGGTTTATTTAAAAGAAAACCCACATATCAAAGAGAACTTGCATAAAGCATTGATGGCAACGTTGTTACCGAATGCTGCTAAGGATAAATCAGTAATAAGCGATGCCGAAGAATAATAACGAACGCTATTATCTTTTCTATCTGTTATCCAAACAAGAATATTCCTATGCTCAACTAAAGCAAAAACTTATTCAGCGCAACCATATTTCATTGACTGAGATTGAATCCTTATTACAGGAGTTTATTGATAATAATTGGCAATCAGATGAACGTTGTGCTGAGCTTATGATTAAAAGTGCACTGTATAAGCATTATGGTTTGTTGCGGATTAAACAAAAGCTTGTTTACGAAAAAGGTATACATGTAAGCACTTTTGAAAAGGTACTCAATGCGTTGGAGGTTGATTGGTTTGAGCAAGCGCAGCTATGCTATCAAAAGAAATATCATGATAAAGCGCAAGATCCAAAAGAAAAACAAAAGCGTGTGCAATATCTGCAGCGTCAAGGTCATAGCTTAAGCATGGCATTAGACGTTGTTTCAAGTTAAAGGGCATATCCGCTTAACTATACAATCTAGGGCAAGACAAATAAAACTCAAGCATTTTGTTTGTCAAGTTTATCAAAAATCTTTAACATGCTACTGTAATTAGCAAAGTAAGGAATTTCAGTGAACCATAATATTGTTATCTTAGGTAGCCAGTGGGGTGATGAAGGTAAGGGTAAAGTCGTGGACTTTTTGACAGATAAAGCCGATGCCGTCGTGCGCTTTCAAGGTGGGCATAATGCTGGACACACCTTGGTAATCAATGGTGAAGTGACTAAGCTGCGCTTAATCCCATCAGGTATTTTGCATGAAGGTGTCAAAAGCTTTATCGGCAATGGTGTCGTGGTTTCATTGGAAGCTTTACACTCTGAAATGGATGAGCTGTTGGCGCGTAATGTGCCAGTGCTTGATCGCTTGCGTATTAGCGAAGCATGTCCTTTAGTGTTACCTGTACATGTTGCCTTAGACGAGGCGCGTGAAGCGGCATTGGGCGATCAAAAGATCGGTACGACAAAGCGTGGCATAGGACCGGCGTATGAAGATAAGATTGCGCGTCGCGCGATTCGCGTTGGAGATTTGGCGCATCCTGAGAAATTAAAAGCAAAGCTTCAGACGTTGCTTGATTTGCACAATTTCACATTAAAGAACTATTATAAAGTTGATGTGAACTTTGATTTGGACGAAACGTATAATTCATTATTAAATTATGCCAAAACCATTTTGCCAATGATCACTGATGTATCAGCAGAATTACATGCCATTCGCGTTAATAAAGGCAAAGTTATCTTTGAAGGTGCGCAAGGCACATTGCTTGATATCGACCATGGAACCTATCCATTTGTCACATCATCCAATACGATTTCAGGGACTGTGGCATCGGGTGCAGGTTTTGGACCATGCTATATCGATGCAGTTGTTGGGATTACTAAAGCCTATACCACACGTGTTGGTAGTGGCGCGTACCCAACAGAGTTATTTGACGAGATTGGTGAGCACTTGGGTGTCAAAGGTTGTGAGTTTGGTACAGTAACAGGGCGTAAGCGCCGCACAGGTTGGCTTGATTTGGTCGCATTGCGTCGTGCGATTGAGATCAATAGTATCACGTCTATTTGTTTGACAAAGCTTGATGTTCTAGATGATTTGTCAGAAGTTAAGGTTTGTGTCGCCTACGAACTAGATGGTAAGGAGGTCTCTTACCCGCCTTATGACAATGCCGACTATGTGCGCTGTAAGCCAATTTATAAGACATTAAAAGGCTGGTCCAAAGAGACGTTTGAACAAACGGATTATAACAAATTGCCTCAAGCAGCACGTGATTATGTCACCTTTATCGAAAAAACGCTTAATGTACCCATTGATATTATTTCAACGGGTCCTGAGCGCAATCAGAATGTGATTGTAAAGAATATTTTCTAGAGCCTAAGATTGTTATTTGTTATTGTGCCCTGAGTGTAAGGTGAAGGATGAATATGCAGACAATAAACTTATAAAGGCTTTGACTTACGCTCAGCTAGCGTTAACCGTACCCTGAGCATGAGTCGAAGGGCAGTTTCTATCTATAGAATGACTTCGACTTTGCTTGGTAAACATTTATGCAGTGGGAATGTGTGAATGTTGTCATAGTTGGATTCAATTCGATTAATCAAAAACCTAAATCCATTTCTTGCAAAACAGCATCGCTTTTGTATATAATGCCGCGTCTTTTTATATTTATGCAAAGATTAGATGTTTAAAAAACTACGGAGTAAATAATGGCAACTATTAACCAGTTGGTGCGCAATCCGCGCAAAAAGAAGGTTGTAAAAACAAACGTGCCAGCGTTGAAAGCATGTCCGCAAAGACGTGGTGTATGTACGCGTGTTTATACAACAACCCCTAAAAAACCAAACTCAGCGTTAAGAAAAGTAGCGCGTGTGAGATTGACAAGCGGTTTTGAAGTAACGACTTATATTGGTGGTGAAGGTCACAACTTACAAGAGCATAGCGTTATTTTGATTCGCGGTGGTCGTGTAAAAGACTTACCAGGTGTGCGTTATCACACAGTTCGCGGTGCGCTTGATACTTCAGGTGTTAAAGACCGTAAGCAAGGCCGTTCTAAGTATGGTACTAAGCGTCCTAAAGCATAAGTTTAATTTGTATTTAAAGGAAATATAAAATGTCTAGAAGAAATCGAGCACCAAAACGCGAAGTGTTGCCAGATCCGAAGTTTAAAAACGAGATCGTTGCAAAATTTATCAATCACATCATGTTATCAGGTAAAAAGTCTGTAGCCGAGAGAATCGTCTATGGTGCTTTTGACCAAATCGAAGCTAAAAAATCAGGCGAAAAAGCGACTGAAGTTTTTGAAAAAGCTTTAGAAGCTGTGGCACCTATGGTAGAAGTTAAGTCACGCCGTGTCGGTGGTGCAACTTACCAAGTTCCTGTTGAAGTGCGTCCAGAGCGTCAAATGACGATGGCAATGCGTTGGATCATTGATGCTTCACGTAAACGTAAAGAAAAGAGCATGGCATATCGTGTTGCAGCTGAATTGATGGAAGCTGTGGATGGACGTGGTGCTGCTGTTAAGAAGCGTGAAGATACACATAAAATGGCAGAAGCAAACAAAGCCTTTGCGCATTTCCGTTGGTAAGATTGGAGAATATTTATGTCACGTACGACAGAACTTGAAAAGTATAGAAATATTGGAATTTGTGCTCACGTAGATGCGGGCAAGACAACGACAACTGAACGTGTATTGTTCTATACAGGTGTTTCTCATAAAATTGGTGAAGTACATGATGGTGCTGCGACAATGGATTGGATGGAGCAAGAGCAAGAGCGTGGAATCACAATTACCTCTGCGGCTACCACTGTTTTTTGGCAAGGTATGGATCAGCAGTTTGACAAGCATCGCATCAACATTATCGATACTCCGGGACACGTTGACTTCACGATCGAAGTTGAGCGTTCTTTGCGTGTATTAGATGGTGCAGTCGTTGTGTTTTGTGGTTCATCAGGTGTTGAACCGCAATCAGAGACAGTATGGCGTCAGGCAAATAAATATGGTGTGCCACGTATTGTTTTTGTTAACAAAATGGATAGAGCAGGTGCAAATTTTGAGCGTGTTGTTGGTCAAATTAAAACACGCTTAAAAGCGACTGTAGTGCCGGTACAGTTAAACATTGGTGCCGAAGATGAATTTAAAGGTGTTATTGATCTTGTTCGCATGAAAGCAATCATGTGGAATGAAGAAGATAAAGGCTTAACATATTCTTTAGAAGAAATTCCAGCTGAACTTCAAGAGCGCGCTCAAGAGCTTCGTCAAGAGATGGTTGAAGCGGCAGCCGAAGCCAATGAAGAATTGATGGAGAAGTATCTTGAAGGTGGTGAATTAACAGAAGATGAAATTCATTCAGCCTTGCGTCGCCGTGTTATCGATAATGAAATTGTGTTAGCATTCTGCGGTTCTGCATTTAAAAACAAAGGTGTACAAGCCGTTCTTGATGGCGTTGTTCGTTACCTTCCGGCGCCAAATCAAGTTCCAGCAATTAAAGGTGAGCTTGAAGATGGCACTGAAAGTTCACGTGTATCTTCAGATGAAGCGCCTTTTGCCTCTTTAGCATTTAAATTGGCAACAGATCCATTTATTGGTAACTTGACATTCGTTCGTGTTTATTCTGGTGTATTAAAGTCAGGTGACTCAGTATATAACCCAGTTAAAGGCAAGAAAGAACGTATTGGTCGTATTGTACAGATGCATGCCAATAAGCGCGAAGAGCTAAAAGAAGTTCGTGCGGGTGATATTGCAGCTTGTATCGGCTTAAAGCAAGTTACAACGGGTGACACGCTATGTGATGAAAAGCAAATTATCACGCTTGAGCGTATGGAGTTCCCTGAGCCAGTGATCTCAGTTGCGGTTGAGCCAAAATCAAAAGCAGACCAAGAGAAAATGTCAATTGCTTTAGGTAAACTAGCGGCGGAAGATCCATCTTTCAGAGTACAAACAGATGAGGAGTCAGGTCAAACCATTATTTCAGGTATGGGTGAGCTTCATTTGGATATTATTGTTGATCGTATGAAGCGTGAATTTAAAGTCGAAGCAAACGTCGGTAACCCGCAAGTGGCATACCGTGAAACGATCAAACAAACGGTTGATGCTGAAGGTAAATTCGTACGTCAATCAGGTGGTCGTGGTCAGTATGGTCATGTATGGGTTAAGCTTGAGCCACAAGAAATGGGTAAAGGCTTTGAGTTTGTTGATCAAATCGTTGGCGGTGTCGTTCCTAGAGAATACATTAGCGCGGTTGGTAAGGGTATTGAAGAGCAATTACAAAATGGTGTAATCGCAGGTTACCCTATGATCGATGTTAAAGCGACACTTTATGATGGTTCTTACCATGATGTAGACTCATCTGAGATGGCATTTAAAATTGCAGGCTCTATGGCAGTTAAATCAGGTGCGCAAAAAGCAACGCCTGTTATTCTTGAGCCTTTGATGAAGGTTGAAGTGGTTACGCCCGAAGAGTACATGGGTGATGTGATCGGTGACTTAAACCGTCGTCGCGGCATGATCTCAGGTATGGATGAAAACCCAAGCGGTAAAGTCGTGGATGCATTGGTGCCATTGGCAGAAATGTTTGGTTATGCAACAAATGTGCGTTCAATCTCTCAAGGGCGCGCATCATTCTCCATGGAGTTTGAAAAATATGCAGAAGTACCAAGCAACATTGCAGAAGACATCATTAAAAAGCGTAACTCATAATTAGAAGGTTTGAATAAAATGGCAACAAATATTAGTAACCAACGCATTCGCATCCGCTTGAAGGCGTTTGACCATAAATTAATAGATCTTTCAACAAAAGAGATCGTTGAAACAGCGAAAAGAACGGGCGCACAAGTAAAAGGTCCTATACCTTTACCAGTACGCAAAGAGCGTTTCACTGTGTTGATTTCTCCACACGTTAACAAAGATGCGCGTGATCAATATGAGATCAGAACGCATAAGCGCTTAATCGATATCGTTGAGCCAACTGAAAAAACAGTTGATGCCTTGATGAAGCTTGATCTTGCCGCTGGTGTTGATGTGCAAATTAGCCTAAGCTAAGACTATTATTTAAGCCGCTTTTAAATAGTGGCAATTGTATAAAAGCGACCATGAGTCGTTTTTTTTTATCCTAAGGTATTTTAATAGGGCGTGATTACATCGGTAATGTATAACTAATATATGCACTTAAGCTAGCGCTAGCTGCCACTTTAACATCATTATTGTGGAAAGAATCAGTGCTACGAATTTTGGCGGTTGACCCAAATAAATAACTAAATTGTCCACCAATATTAATCCCGTTTTGGAATTTATAACCCGCACCAACAACAATGGTTGGTAGGAATTCAGCGTTACTTCTGTCAATATTAGGTTTGAAATAGGCGCCCATGTCGGTGATATCTTGATGGACGTACGTCGCGCCACCTTTAATAAAAATATTAACACCATTAGTGAATGTATATTTACCAGCGACAAGAAGCGGAATATACCATTGATTGAGCATTGATTTGTCTGAGCCATCGGCTTTGAGTGATGCTAGATCATAGCCATAACCAAAGCCAGATTCCAAGCCTATGCTAATCTGTTGGTTTAAAGCAAGATCATAGCCGATCATGACACTGCTGATTGGTCCGCCTTCTGTTTTGGTGGTATTGCTGGGGATGCCACTTGAGTCATAGCTTGCAGTCGACGCAGCACCTGCTGTGGCGCCAATTACAAGACCTGTTTCGGCACCTTGAGCAAAAACGGATGTGGATAATAGGCATAATGCCGTGAAGCTTAATATTTTTTTCATAGATGCTCTCCTATCATTAATCATCGCAAGAAGTATATCCCTAAAACCATTGCAAAATGAATAGGGGGTGGCGTTAAAAATAAACACTGCAAAATGACGGATGAGTGGTATATAATTTTTCGTAGCTTCAATTCAAAGAGTTTTTAGAATGTATCAACTGAATTTTTGTGCAGGTCCCGCAAGCTTGCCTGAGCATATTTATCAAGCACTTAGCCAAATGGTTTTAAATTATCAAGACACTGGACTATCACTATTATCATTGTCACATCGTGATCAATTGTTTGCGGATATTAATAAGAAAATTAAGCAGCATTTGCATAGTCTTCTGGCGTTACCTGAAACTTATGAAATACTGCTAATGCCAGCAGGCGCCAGTGCGCAGTTTGCTGCTGTCCCCATGAACCTTAAACAAATTGGCAGGGCGCTATATTTTAATAGTGGATATTGGGCAAATGCGGCGATTAAAGAGGCGAAGAAATTTATTGACGTTGATGCTATTGAGGGTGTCGATATTGCAGTTGATCATATTCCAGCGTCTTATGATTATGTGCATTATACTGAAAATGAAACAATTGATGGTGTGATATGGCAAAAGGCTCCTCACGTTAACTTACCATTAGTCTGTGATATGTCCTCAAGCTTTTTATCAAAGCCCATCGATGTCGCAAAATATGATGTGATTTATGCCGGAGCTCAGAAAAACATTGGCTTGCCAGGGGTAACGGTTGTTTTGATTAAAAAAGCCTTGATTGAACGCAGCAAAGAAAAATCAATTCCTGCCGTATTAAGCTATCAAGCAATGCAGCAGGCGGATTCTTTATATAATACACCGGACATGTTTGCTTGGGCTGCAATGGAACTGGTACTTGCTGACTTGATCAAGCAAGGTGGATTAGAGGTTATCGCTCAGAAGAATGCTCGCAAAGCCGAGCTGCTTTATGAAGTAATTGATCAATCAAAGTTTTTTAGCAACAACATACCATTTCACAACCGCTCACCAATGAATGTGGTATTTCAGCTGCCAAACGAAGAATTAACGGCTCAATTTCTAAGCTTTGCTGATATCCAAGGTGTTTATGGTATTGCAGGGCATCGAAGTGTTGGAGGTGTGCGTGTGAGTCTATATAATTCAATTGAACTTAGTGCTGTAGAGCAGTTGGTTTCAGTGATGAAAGCGTTTGAAAATCTCAACGCGAAAATAAGGTAATCCCATTGCGATCAATGTGGGATTTAAGCGCTGGATTGTTTAATTGTGCATAAATCGATAGATCAAACAAATAAGGCAAGAAAAGCGCATCAATAGCTTCTTCGAGTTGGAATAAATCCTTTACTGTTAGATCATCACCAATAAGTGTCAGGTCAATATCAGAACCCGTGTGGTAGTTTCCTTTAGCGCGTGAACCATACAAAATAGCTTTTGTAATTTTTGGCTGCTGACTTATCGCGTGGGTAATCGCAGCAAACGTTTTATCTGTTAATCCGTAGGGCATATTACAACTCTTTTGTCGCTAAATTTTGTAATGTCTCAGCTAGTTGCGTGAAGCAGTTAATATATTCGTTTAAGATCAATGTGGCAATTTCTTCGACCGTGCTTTCATCATAAGTGTGAGAGGTCAAATTGCGACTTTGAATCATTTGCATCCAAATATCACCATTGTCAATTAAGCCATTGGCAAATGCTTGCCTTGTTGCATCTTTTGATCCGAAAATATCTTCGGTATTACCGCGGTGTTTAAGAAAATCTTTTAATGTTTTCCATGCAAGCTCATGAGTGTATTCAAACCCTTGAATGAGTCCTTGTTTTTCAAGTAATGACAAAGGTCTTTGATGTGCTAGAGTGACGGCACTTTGTAATTGCGAGAGTGCTTTTTGATAGTTGTCAAAGCGTTGCAGCCAGCGAATATCTGTCATTATCATCATCCTAGTTAAGTTGAAAACGAGCATAAAAGCTATTATAGATTGGTTTCTAAAACAATAGATAGTAGAATTGGGCAAAGACTTGTGTGTATACCGTTCGTAAATCATTTTGCGGGCGATATATAGTGTTTAGGATTTATTTTAGATGTCAAATAAAGTTGAAATTATTACCATTGATGGCCCAAGTGGCGTCGGCAAGGGGACATTATCGCGCCTGTTAGCGCAAAAGCTTGATTATGCACTTTTAGATAGTGGTGCCATTTACCGATTGGCAGCACTTTATGTGCTTGATCATGGGACTGATATAAGCAATGAACAATTATTATATGATGAACTCAGCCAACTGGATATTCACTTCACCGTTGAGGGCAATCAAACAAAAGCCTTTCTTGATGGCGAGGATGTCACTACACGTATTCGCCAAGAGCAAACGGGGATGATGGCGTCAAAGATAGCCAAGATTGCCATAGTGCGCGATGCATTGTTGTCTTGTCAGCAGAGCTTTGCACAAGGCGTTAAAGGTTTGGTTGCCGATGGACGCGATATGGGGACGGTGGTTTTCCCTAAAGCGAAACACAAGTTTTTCTTAGAAGCGGGCAGTCAAATTCGTGCGCAAAGGCGCTATGATGAGCTTATTGCTAAAGGTCAAAAAGCCGACTTCACAGAGATATTAACGCAACTTGAAGCACGTGATCATCAAGATCGCAATCGTGAAGTAGCACCACTAAAACCTGCTGAAGATGCATTGATTATTGATACTGGCTTATTGGATATTGATGGGGTTTTTGCCAAGGTTTATGCAGCAATCAAGCTTAGAAATAATGAGCATATGACAGCTGCTATTGGCGCCTATTATCAGTTGTTGACAAAAGCGATTGATCAGTTGGGTTATGCGCCAGAGTTTTTAAATGCACCACAAAAGATAGGTCAAGCCAATACACGCTTATTGTGTCAAACGAGGAGTTTATTCTTTTTATTGACCTATGGTGAATTAACCAATACACATAAAGCCAATGCATATGCCTATAAACTATATCAAGTCATGAAGTCGCAATATTTCGATGAGCAGAAGAAAGTCTGGATTAAGACGCAAAGCTCAAAAGATGACAATGATTTATATGAATATGCTTTTGTGCTATTTGCTTTATCAAGACTGTATGGCACGTTTAAAGAAAGCGTAATTAGAGCGGATATTGAACATGTCAATAAGCTAATCACTGAAAAGTTTATTGTAAATGATTTTAAAGCGCTCAAAGACGATAATGGGGTGATTGGGCAAAATGCTTTAATGCACTTATTCGAGGCGTATCTAAATGCGTATTGCCACACCCAAGATAGTACTTTCAAAACCCAAGCTGAAGCGCTATATCGTCAGATTATTACACTGTTTTTTGATAATGAAAAACATTTAATGCGTGAATACTCTAAAGAAGCTAAATCAGCACTATTTGAGCCAGGACATAGTTTTGAGTGGAGTAGTTTGAGTGTCGAGGCAAAAGCGTTAAAAATCAATCTTGATGTAATGGATGATCATGCTCGATTGTATCAGGCAGCAGCTAACGTTGGTATTAATGATCATGGGGTTGTGAAACCTAACTTAAGTAGTGAAGTCAAAGAAATGCAATATCGTATTTGGCCAATGTTGGAGTATATGCGTTATTTGGCAATGACAGCAAACTATGAAGTATTAGATCATGCGTTAAGTATTTTTTCAAAGACATTTCTTAAGCATGACTTACCGATTGAATATGTTGATCATGCAGGTGTTGCAGGCTTTGATGATGTCAAATCAACAACAGGTTATCATTTGGTCAACTGTTGGCAATATATGTTGCGATAAAAAGGACGGTGGATGTATGACAAATAATTATTTTCTTTACTTACATGGCTTTCAAGGCTCACCTAATTCGCCAAAAGCGCAAAAGCTTAAAACTTGGCTTGGTGAGCAATTTCCAGAGGCATCGATCGATGCCCCTGAGTTACCCATGCAAACAAAAGCCGCACTGGATCTGATTCATAAGTTGTTAGATAACGCCTCTGCTGATCATAAGATTATTATTGGTAGTTCATTGGGGGGGTATATGGCACATTTGTTAAAGCAAACGCGTGATGATGTTAATAAAGTCATTTTGATCAATCCGGCAGCTCGCCTAGATTTGATTGCGCAACTGCCTGCTTATGCACATGTGCATGATGAAGCAATGGCGTTAGTTAATGCGATGCCAAAAAAATTAATGGCATTACAAGATTATTTGCTGCTATTACAGAAGGATGATCAATCAACACCTGCTGATTTGGCACTTGAGGTATTTAAAGGCGCGCACATTGATATCAAATCCGGTCAAGGGCATGCTTATAGTGATATAGACGTTAGTTTTGATGACATCCGACGGTTTCTAGCAATGCATTCAACGATGTGCGATTAACAATATGCCAGAGACTATTTATATTAATGATTTTGCGGTATTAAACGCACTTGGCAATAACAAGCAAGAAGTTGCTAAAGCACTGTTGGCGAATGCTTCACCATTGACGCCATATAATAAGCTTTTTAGTGGGCGGCAAACTTATGTTGGCAAAGTGAGCTGTCAATTAGAGGCATTACCTAGTAAGTATCAGTCAATTGATTGCCATAATAACCGCATGTTGTATAAGGCGTTTCAAGAGATAAAGCCTGCTTATGATCTGCTAGCAAAAACAACGGATCAACATAGGATAGCTGTTATTTTGGGCACAAGTACTTCGGGTATTTTAGAGGGTGAGCAGTCATTTACGCATTATATGCAAACAGGGGAAATGCTTGCCAATTTTCACTACCATCAGCAAGAATTTGGCACAATGGCAGAGTTTGTTGCTAAGCTTGCTGAGGCTAATGGTCCTTGTTATGTGATCTCAACAGCATGCTCTTCAAGTGGTAAAGCTTTTCTTTCGGCAAAGCGTCTAATCAATTCAGGGTTATGTGATATTTGTATTGTTGGTGGAGCGGATAGCTTGTCAGAGTTACCAATTAATGGTTTTGATGCATTAGATTCAGTGACAAAAAGCATTTGCCAGCCCTTTGGACACGACCGTGATGGGATTAATATCGGTGAGGGAGCTGCATTATTTGTTTTAAGTAAAACACCAGCAGATTTAGCACTTTTAGGCGGTGGAGAAACCTCTGATGCTTATCATATTACCTCACCCGATCCAGAAGGTGTAGGGGCAAAACAGGCAATGCTAAATGCACTAAAAGATGCCCATCTTAAGCCAGAGGATATTGCCTATGTCAATGCGCATGGCACGGCAACACCGAAGAATGATCAGATGGAGAGTAAAGCCATTTTTGAGGTATTTGCTAATAACGTTTTATGTGGTTCGACCAAGCCGTTGACCGGGCATACATTGGGGGCTGCAAGTGCCACCGAGTTAGCGCTTTGTGCACTATTGTTATCAGAAGAGTACAACCCAAATCGTACGTTGCCTGCACAAGTCAGCACGACTGAATTTGATAGCGCATTACCAGAAATTCAATTGACGAATGAACAGAGTGTTTGGCAAAAACCTTATTTTTTAAGTAATTCATTTGCATTTGGTGGTAATAATGTCAGCTTAATTGTCGCTAGAGCTAACAAAGGAGGCTAAGTTTGTGATGTATGACTTAACTGAAATTATCCCACAATCACCCCCTATGCAGTTGATTGACTCGTTACAAGAGGTTAATGAAGAAAAATCTGTTTGCCTTGCCACAATTACCCCGGAGCATATTTTTTATGACGATGAAATTAATGGTGTGTATGCTTGGGCGGGCATTGAGATGATGGCGCAAGCTTCGGCTGCATTAGCTTATTTTCAAGGAGATGAAAGTGATCACGCGCCAAGACGTGGATTTATGATTAGTGTGCGTAATTTCAAAACGACACGCGCAAACTTTGATGAAGGGGATCTATTGACGATTATTGCTCACAAAGAGTTTATAAATGATCCATTAGGGGTGTTTAGGTGTGAGATTCATCAACAAGATCAATGTGTTGCACAAGCAAAGTTCAGCGCCTATCAGCCAAGTGATCAAGCGTTTACAGAAATCATTCAGGGGAAAGTATTTTGAATAAAAGAGCATTAGTAACGGGAGCAAGCAAAGGTATTGGGCAAGGGGCTGCGATTATGTTGGCACAGTTTGGCTTTGAGGTTGTGGTGCATTATCACAGCGATGTTGAAGGCGCTAATCAAACAAAGCGTTTTATTGAAGAAAATGGTGGCAAGGCATCGCTAATTCAATTTGACCTACAAGATAGAGTGGCGTGTCACGAAAAGTTAAACACTGAAATTGCGCAAAATGGTGCATTTTATGCAGTTGTTAATAATGCAGGAATTTGTCAAGATGTGCCGTTTCCAGCAATGGAAGGTGAGATGTGGGATCGCGTTATTCAAACCAATTTAGATGGCTTTTATAATGTATTAAAGCCGTGTGTGATGCCGATGATTCAGCTAAGAAAAGGCGGGCGCATTGTCACATTAGCCTCTGTTTCAGGCGTTGCAGGCAATAAAGGGCAAGTCAATTACAGTGCAGCAAAATCAGGTATTATTGGCGCGACAAAAGCCTTGGCACTGGAGCTTGCCAAACGTAAAATCACCGTTAATTGTGTAGCACCTGGCTTAATTGAAACCGATATGATTAAAAACTTAGAGTATAAAGATGAGATTGAAAAACATATTCCGATGCGCCGAGCAGGTAAGGTTGAAGAGGTGGCTTCGGTGATTAATTTCTTATGCTCCGATGCTGCAAGTTATATCACGCGTCAAGTAATCTCAGTCAACGGTGGCTTGATATGAATAAGCGTGTTGTGATTACCGGCATGGCAGGTATTACTGCTTTAGGCAATGATTGGCATACGATTAAAGCATCATTGCTTCAAGGCAAAACAGCGACAAAGAAGATTGAAGCATGGCAAGAAATCAACGGATTACATACCAACTTAGGCGCACCAATTACTGATTTTGAAATGCCGACCCATTATACGCGCAAACAAACCCGCTCGATGGGACGTGTTGCCCAATTAGCAACGGTTGCCAGTGAGAATGCATTAAAAGATGCGGGCATTCTTGATCAAAAAGCATTGCTTGAAAATGGTGATGTTGGCATTGCTTTTGGATCATGCTCAGGAAGCACGCAAGCTTTGTGTGATCTGATTAAGATTGAGACTGAGAAAACCGTGCAAAACGTTAGTGCCACGACCTATGTCAAATCAATGAGTCATACCTGTGCGGTTAATGTTGCCCTTATCTTTGGCTTAACAGGACGTGTGATCCCGACATCAAGTGCATGCACGTCAAGTTCACAAGCCATTGGTTATGCGTATGAGTCGATTAAACATGGTTATCAAAAGGTGATGTTGGCAGGAGGTGCCGAAGAGTTATGTCCTAGTCAAGTGACGATTTTTGATACTTTATTTGCCACAAGTCAACAAAATGATAAGCCGCATATGACACCCAGACCTTTCGATCAAGCACGTGATGGTTTAGTCATTGGTGAAGGCGCATGTACATTAATCTTAGAGGAATATGAGCACGCTAAGGCGCGAGGTGCCAAGATTTATGCTGAGGTTATCGGTTTTGGCACAAATTGTGACGCAAGACACATCACTCAACCGACAGCACAAAAAATGGTTGAAGCCTTGAAGCTTGCCATGGCAGATGCTAACGTCAATGCCAATGATATCGGTTATATTTGCGCGCATGGTACGGCAACTGATCGCGGTGATATTGCTGAAAGTGAGGCGACTTTTACCTTGTTTGGCAACAAAACGCCGGTAAGTTCACTTAAGGGTAACTTTGGTCATACATTAGGTGCTTGTGGCGCGCTTGAGTCATGGTTGTCGATTATGATGATGAAGGAAGGTGAATTTATGCCAACGGCAAATTTGCAAAAGGTCGATGGGGCTTGCGCTGAGCTTAACTACATCATTGGCAATCCAAAAAAGCTTAAAACAAACATTGTTATGAGTAATAATTTTGCCTTTGGTGGTATTAATACCTCGTTGATTTTTAAGGATTATCACAGTGAATAAGCCTTTGATGTTTAATAAAATGTGTGCGTTAGGCAATGATTTTGTTGTCATTGATGAGCGCAAAAAACCACGTAATTGGCAAGCGCGACAAGTGCAGCAAATCTGTCATCGGCGTTTTGGTGTCGGTGCCGATCAGCTATTGTTGATTAGAAAATCTGGCAAAGCCGATGCCAGTATGCATATTTATAACCAAGATGGCTCTAAAGCTAAGCAATGTGGTAATGGCTTGCGTGCAGTGGCAAGTTTACTGCTTGCGGAAAAAGCAAGCGAAGAAGTAAATATTGAGGTCGGAGGTTATGTTCATCGTTGTCGCTTGGTTGCGCATGATTGGATTGAGGTGGCTTTTCCTTTACCTGTAGTCAATGAGAGCCAAAAAAAACTGATGGGTGATTCGGGCTTTGATCACGCACTAGAGGTTGATGTGGGGAATCCGCATTTGGTATTGTTTCGCTCACAGCATACTGAGTTAACAGATTTTGATGATCTTGGTAGAGTGTTGCAAACGCAATACGCTGGCGGTATTAATGTGCATGCATTAAAACGCCTATCCAAAGATCGCATCTATTTAGATCATTGGGAGCGTGGCACGGGAATAACACCTTCTTGTGGTAGTGGTAGTATTGCTAGTGTTTATGCTGGTGTGTCCTTAGGTCTCTTAAAGTCTAAAGTGGTCGTGGAAAATGCCATAAGTAATTTAACGGTTGAATGCACACCAGAAGAAGTACGATTAAGCGGTGTGGTTAGATCGATTTTTAATGGTCAAATAGAAGTAGCGTAATGATAAATATAAGAGAAATCCCCTTAAGAACAACGATCTCAGGCTTAACACATAGCATTAGTGTGATTGAATATAAGCACCCTAAGCCCAAGGCGAATATCTATATGCAGGCGGCACTACATGCTGCTGAGAGCAATGGCATTGCCTTGATTTATTTATTGCGTGAGTATCTAGAGACACACGACTTCCCATACAATGTGACATTGGTGCCGTTTGCCAATCCTTTTGCAATGGATATTAAAATTGGTGAGTATACCTATGGACGTTTTGATGCTAAAACGGGTGAGAATTGGAATCGTGGATTTAAAAACTTGCTTACGGCACATGCGGGTTTAACGAAGATTGATCTTGAGGACTTTGTTGATAAACATAAAGACCATGGCTTTAATGTGCTATGTCAGCAATTTTTAGAGTTGCTTAAAACACGTTTAGCCGTTAGTTTGCAAAATGACACAGCACCCCATGAAAAGCTTGCAAATATCCTGCATGATTTGGCATTAGCTGCTGATTTTAGCTTTGATTTACATTGTGATTCAATCTCAGTGCCATATATTTATGCGCCGAGTTATTTGCATTCAGCGCGCTTAAAACACTTTAATAGTAATGCATTTATTTTGACGCCAAATGAGCCTAGTGGTTGCTTTAACCAAGCAATTTTTTACCCTTGGTGGCAATTAACTGAGTGTTGGAATCGTATAACAGGAGATAGTAAAACACCGCCAAAGCATGCGTTTACGTATGAAATGGGCAGTAAGGAAAGCTTTGACTTAAAGAATGCAAAGCACTTATTAGCGGGGATCCTTGATTATATTAATAATCCAGTAGATGTGAAAAATACCAGTAAAAAATATGCTTGCTATGAGCAGGACTTCTCACGTGTCAGAGCACCAATTGGTGGTATGGTGGATTATCAGGATAATTTATTGGGTTCACTACAAAAGCCGAATACACCATTGGCAACGATTTATGATAAAAATAGTATTCTAGGTGTTAACAAGTCGCAGGTTTTAAGTGTGCTACATGAGGCTTTATTGTTAACGCGCACTTCCTCGGCAAGCGTGCATGAAGGGGATGAAGTGTTAAAAGTGATGGCGAATTGTTTTAATATTTAAGTGTTTGAAACTTATGCCATAGCATATCAACCACCCAAAACATCCTGTTAGTGCCGCAAGGGTATGTCGCTTAGCGGTGAATGATCAACATAAAGGGTAAGCTGTACATTGCTAAGAGCGACTTACCCTACAGATTATTTTCCTAACTCGCAATAAGTTGTATCAGGTGGAGTTTGATAAAGTTGGAAGTTCCGTAGAACCAACATTTAAATTATATTGGTAATATATAAAATAAAATCTAACGTAATCAACTTAATGTTAGAGGAAATGATATATGATTGTGAGTGATTTAATTGACGGCAGAGTGACGCTAGCTGGACTTAAACCAGAAACATTAGAAATGTTAAGATATTTATCTAATGTCCATAACCAAATGACCAATAATAGTTGGGGTGTTCCCACCGCTTTTGAAGCATTAAATAGATTTTTAGAAAACGTACATTCAGATGCGGAAAGGCGTTTTTATTTAAATACATTTTGTGCTTTTCATGATACTTGGGATGTGTCAAGTAGTGAATTGCTAAAGTTAATAGCTAACAATTTTTGTATGCTATTGAAAGACTCGAATATCCTTCCAGAAATATTCTATAGTGGTGAAGAGATAATTCAGTTTCTGACGCATAATTCTATTGATGAAAATCAGGCAGAGGCACTTTACTCATATATTTGGTCATCAGACGCCATTGTGTCGGAAGATGGCAAGCAAACCTTCAAAGAAATATTTGAATACTTCAAGAGCTTACCAGATACATCATATAGTGAAGTGTTTTTAGACACCTTCAAGATGATATGTTTTAAGGAGGTTCCACGAAGTGAGTCAGATAATAACAGTTTCAATGTGGATGAATACTTTGATTTCAGTCATGGTGATCTAGAATATAATAGGGAGGGGGGGGCATGCACTTTCTAATAATAGCAGTTTTACGGTTGATTCAGACTTTACTTTCCACGAGCCAAGCGTTAGTGTTTTAAAACATGATAGCAAGGAAGTAGCTAAGCCTTTGTATACTTCTAATAACCTGTATCAGAAATCAGAGCATGAAATTCAGCAAAGTAAAAAGCGTATGACCAATGAAATAAAGTCGTGTAATAACTTTGGAACATCACACCCTGAGCTCACGCCCCAAGAGTTTGAGAAGAGGTTCAAATATGGCGTGCAGACACGATCACAAGTAAAGCAAACGCCTTGATCTTAAGTTGACATCTTTCTCGAGCCGCCTGTAGAGCTCGCCATTTTCAGCAAAACTGAGCAATGGCTAATATGGCATGAGATTCCATTTGATCGCTTGATTATGCGTAAAGGGAAAGATAATCGTAAAGATGCAATTATTAAGAAAGAGATTCTGGGTTTATTGCGACAAGAAGGCAAAGAAATTTTATTTGCAGTGGATGATCGACAGCAAGTGGTTGATATGTGGCGTGAAAATGGTATTACCTGTTTGCAGTGTGATATTGGTGATTTTTAATTTGACTCAATTCATAAGCAAATGACATACAAGAAAATCTGTAAAACAAATGGTTATCGGTATATAATCAGGCTTTCAAAATTATCATAATGAGTTTTAGATAATGACAGCTACGGCGAATCACACTGCTATTTTAGAGAATTACTTAACTGATTTATTTGTACAAGCCTTTGATGTTTTAGGTTTTGATAGTCGTTTTGCCAAAGTGCAATTATCAGCGCGTCCTGAACTTGGGCAGTTTCAATGTAATGGCGCCATGCCTTTGGCTAAAATTCTTAAAAAAGCACCAATTCAAATTGCTGATGATATTGTCACTCAAATGCAGAATGATAAGGTGTTTAGTGATGTTAAAGCGGTGATGCCAGGATTTATTAATATCACCTTAAATGATGATTTCTTGGCGAGTTGGTCAAACAGCATGCTTGAAGATCCACGTCTAGGTTGTCCTAAAACCACTCATCCATTAAAAGTGATGATGGATTTTGGTGGTCCTAATGTCGCTAAACCTTTGCATGTTGGGCATATTCGCTCACCGCTGATTGGTGATTGTTTACAGCGTGTTTATCGCTTTTATGGTGATGACGTGTTAAGTGATGTGCATTTAGGGGATTGGGGCACGCAAATGGGTATGTTGATCGAGGAGATTCGCAAAATGCATCCTGATTTGCCGTATTTTGATGAGCAGTATACTGGAGAATATCCTAAAGAATCGCCAGTGACGGTGGATGAATTATCTGAAATTTATCCACGGGCTTCAGGACGTTGCAAAGAAGATGCTAATGAGATGGAAAAAGCACGTTTAGCAACGGCTGAGCTACAAAAAGGGCGTCGTGGCTATCGTGCGCTGTGGCAACACTTCGTTGATGTATCGATTGCTGAGCTTAAAAAAGATTATGGCGACCTTGGAATTTATTTTGATTTATGGAAAGGCGAGAGTGATGTCCAACCAATCATTGATCAAATGGTTGCTGATTGCTTAAAGCAAAAAGTTGCTGAAAACAGTCAAGGTGCGATTATTATTCCTGTCGCTAAAAATGAAGATGACAAAACGCCACCATTGATTTTGGTGAAGTCCGATGGCGCGGTAATGTATGGCACAACGGATTTGGCAACGATTTTAGAGCGCGTTGAAGACTATCAGGCACAAAAGATTATCTATGTGGTTGATAAGCGTCAAAGCCTGCATTTTAAACAGGTATTCGCAGCAGCTAAGAAATCAAGTATTGCCCCAGAAACTGAGCTTGTACATATTGGCTTTGGGACGTTAAATGGCAAAGATGGTAAGCCATTTAAGACGCGCTCAGGAGGGGTGATGCGTTTAAGTACTTTAATTGATGAAGCGAAATCACGTGCCAGTTTGCGTGAGCAAGAGAGCTTAACTGAAGTCGAGAAAGCGGATATTATTGAGAAAGTGGCATTGGCTACGGTTAAGTTTGCTGATTTATCGAATGTTTATACGTCGGATTATGTTTTTGATCTGGATAAATTCTCGCAGTATGAGGGCAAAACGGGCCCTTACTTATTATATTCAGCAGTGCGTATTAAGTCTATTTTGCGTAAGCTTGGACGCAGTTTAGAGGATGCCAGTGCCAAGATTGGCAAGGCAAGTAATGATGCTGAGCGTAATTTACAGTTGAAATTAACCGAATTGCCGCAAGTCTTGCAAAAAACATATGATAAATGTGAGCCACATCATTTATGTGAATATGCGTATCAAGTTGCCGTGCAGTTTAATAAGTTCTATGCGGAATCACCAATTGCTAATGAAGATAATCATGCATTAAAAGAGGCAAGAATTGCCTTGTGTCAGTTAACTTTGAAGCAATTAATTTTTGTTTTGGGACTACTCGGGATAGAAGTGCCTGAAAGAATGTAGACTATAAAACATCTTAAGGTTAGACTGTTTAAATCTTTGGAGTCATCAATTTATACTTATGTTAAAACAAAGTCTACAAGCTTATAGTCAGACAATTTTAGATCTTCCAGCCAAGGATTTTCTGCGTGATTTGCAAGTCATTGAACAAGATGGTGTTGCCACTATTCAACTACGCCTTGGTTTTTATCTTAATGCGACACAAATTGATCATATCATTTCGCAATTAAGTGATTATTTATATGCTCAAAATATCACGCAAGCCTTTGAATTTAGTGTGCGATGCGATGTCAATACACATAAAGTACAACCTAGTTTAAAGCCAATTAAAGGTATTAAAAATATTATTGCGATTGCCTCAGGTAAAGGTGGAGTGGGTAAGTCCACGACAACAGCAAATCTAGCGATCTCATTGCAGAAAATGGGTGCCAATGTTGGCATCTTAGATGCGGACATTTATGGACCAAGTCAACCGTTAATTATGGGCAGCTTTGATAATCCCAAAACCAATGATAAAAAGAAAATCGAGCCACTGTTACGTCATGGCGTTAAGATGATCTCAGTGGGTAATTTAATCGATCAAGATTCAGCAATTATTTGGCGCGGTCCTATGGTATCAGGTGCTTTAATGCAACTGCTAAATGATACTAACTGGGGCGAGCTTGATTATTTGTTGATTGATTTACCTCCAGGAACCGGTGATATTCAATTAACGATGACGAAGAAGATCCCATTAACCGCAGCAATCACAGTAACGACACCGCAAGATTTATCTTTAATTGATGCCAAGCGTGCCATTGCGATGTTTAACAAGCTCGATATTCATGTAGCAGGTATTATTGAGAATATGAGTGTACACATTTGCCAAAATTGCGGTGCCGAGTCAGCGATCTTTGGCGCGCATGGTGCGGAGTCGTTAGCGTCACAGTTTGATTTGCCATTTTTAGGTGCCTTGCCATTGGATATGTCCATTAGAGAAGATGCTGATAAGGGCAAGCCAACGGCGATAAAAGATAATCCAATTGCCGGAATTTATGACCGGATTGCGTTAAAGCTTGCCGCTAACATTGCCACATTGCCAAAAGCAATGATGATCAATATGCCGGGCGTTAAAGTTGAGTTTAGTGACAATAGTAAAAGCGATACAAATAATAAAAATAATGAAAATAATGAAAATAAGTAAGGAGTAAAAAGTGTCCATTAAATCAGATAAGTGGATTAAAAAAATGGCGATGGAGCAGGAAATGATTGCGCCATTTGAAGCTGGACAAGTGCGTCATAATGAAGAAGGCAAGATCGTATCATTTGGTACATCAAGCTATGGCTATGATGTCAGATGTGCTAATGAATTTAAGATCTTTACCAATATCAACTCAACAATTGTTGATCCGAAAGACTTTGATCATAATAATTTTATTGATTTTGTCGGTGATGTTTGTATTATCCCACCGAATTCCTTTGCTTTAGCACGCACGGTTGAGTACTTTAAAATTCCGCGTGATACATTGGTTGTATGTCTAGGTAAATCAACCTACGCGCGTTGTGGTATTATTGTCAATGTCACACCTTTAGAACCTGAGTGGGAAGGGCATGTCACACTTGAATTTTCGAATACCACACCATTGCCTGCTAAGATTTATGCCAATGAAGGGATCGCACAGATGCTGTTTTATCAATCTGATGAAGTATGCGAGACATCTTACAAAGATCGCGGTGGCAAATACCAAGGGCAGAGAGGTGTCACGCTGCCGCGCACATAAATAACCAAAGGATAGTTATCGACAGCGCCTATATTTTGCGCTAGAATGCGCGGTTGAAATTGCCGGGGCATTTTAATTGACCGAAATTTATTTTTGGCGTAGAATCGGCGCCTTGCATAAATTTGGCAGATTTGCAGTAAACTTTATAACTATAAATACAAACTGAGGATAATACGATGAAAAGAACGTTTCAACCAAGTAACTTAAAAAGAAAAAGAACGCACGGTTTCCGTGCACGCATGAAGACGCTAAGCGGTCAGAAAGTAATTCGTAACAGACGTGCTAAGGGCAGACATAAGCTTGCCGCTTAATAGCTTAGCCAAAGAATTTATCTTAGATGCCAAGGGTTTTTCACTTGGCTTTTCGCGTATCTGTCAAAAAGTTCATACCAAACACTTTTCTTATTTGATTGCTAAAGGTGAAGATCTGCACTCAGGTGTTGGTGTCATTACGGGCAAAAAAAAAGTTAAAAGAGCCGTGCAACGCAATCTGTGTCGCCGCTTAAATAAAGAGATGTTTCGCCAGCATAAAGCGTTGTTTGAAAAGACGATGTTGATCGTTGTTACAAATCACAATGCCGCACGCGCGACAAAGGAGGAATTGTGGCACTCTATCAACGAGTTTCTCGCAAAATACGCTTAATTGTTGCGTTTCCTTTTATCGTTCTCATTCGCTTTTATCAAATAGCAATTAGTCCATACCTTGGCCCTCGCTGTCGTTTCTATCCGACTTGTTCACAATATGCACTAGAAGCAATTAAATTGCATGGTTTAGTGTTTGGGCTTTGGCTAATGACAAAAAGACTGCTAAAATGCCACCCAGCTTGCAAAGGCGGTTACGATCCAGTGCCAACGAAAGAAAAGGTTAAAAAAGGGTAAAAAGGTTAAGTATAATGAAGTCAAACTACGTGAGAATATTCTTAATTGCGCTTATTGTCGTGATTTTTATGTCGTTGATGGCGCGTTGGGAGGAGATGTATGCGCCTAAGCAACCAGCGAAAGTTGATACGCCAGCACAAACAACAGCAGTGCAAAAAGATAACAAAGATGTTAGTGCGAGTGACGCGGCTGATCAAAGTGACACGACGGATGTTACTAAGCAGAACTTTAATAAAACAGACCTAAAGCCTATTACATTAAATACAGCGGTGTTTAGTGATTTGCAAATTAGTCCATTAAATGGTGCGATTATTAATGCCGCGTTGAAAGATTATAACGTGAGCTTAACGGATAAAAATCCGATGCCGATGTTAAATAATACAGCAGGTAGCAAATACATTGCCCAAAGTGTTATTTACATTAACGGTCAACCGCAAAGTATTGTTTTTGGTCAAGAGCACACAGCTAAGAAAGATGATCAAACGATCGTGACTTTGAAGGCAAGCGTTCAAGGCTTAGATGTTACGCGTCAGTATATTATTAACGATACCACTTATGAAATCACACTTAAGCAAAGTGTTAAAAATACCACTAAGGCGCCATTAAGTGTTAGTTTTGATAATGAAATTACACGTCAAGTGAAACCTGAGAGTCATAGCTTTAGTATTTTAGATGCGCATTCTTATTCTTTCCAAGGTGTTGGTTTGTCATCATCGCAGCGCACCTTCCAGAAAGAGTCATTTGCCGATTTGGCTAAGTCCAATGAAAAAGTAGACGTTTCAACCAATAAAGGTTGGGCGGCGATGATTCAGCATTATTTTGTTAGTCTTTGGGTGCCAAACAACCCAGGCACAAGTTTTAGCGTTTATGCCAATAAGCTTGCCGATAATACCTATCAATCAGGGGTTAAAACACAGCCTGTTGTGTTAAATGCTGATCAAAGCGTTGAGAATACCAATATCCTTTATACAGGTCCTACGATTACCAAGAATCTTGAAGCGATTGTTAAAGACTTTGGTGCTAATAAACCAGAGGGTTTGGATAAGCTGGTTGATTATGGCATGTTGTCATTTATCTCAGTGATTATCTTTTGGTTGATGACGATTATTCATGGTGTTGTTGCCAACTGGGGACTATCCATTATATTAGTCACTGTGTTGATTAAATTATTGTTTTACCCATTGTCTGCCAAAAGCTATAAGTCAATGGCAAAAATGCGTATGTTGCAACCGCGTATGAAGAAACTGCAAGAGCTTTACAAGGGTGACCGCCAGAAGCTTGGGCGCAAGATGATGGAGATGTACAAAGAAGAAAAAGTGAATCCAGCCAGCGGTTGTTTACCGATCTTGATTCAGATTCCTGTATTTATCGCGCTTTACTGGGTGTTGTTGGAAAGTGTGCAATTGCGTCAGGCGCCATTTATCTTTTGGATTCATGACTTGGCATCCAAAGATCCGTATTTTATCTTGCCAATTTTGATGGGTATCTCGATGTTTGTGCAGCAGAAAATCAGCCCGACGTCAGCCGATCCAACGCAAGCAAAAATCATGATGTTGATGCCGGTGATTTTCACAGTATTCTTTGCATCATTCCCATCAGGCTTGGTATTGTACTGGTTGACAAACAACGTGATCAGTATTGCGCAACAGTGGTATATCACTAAGAAATATACGGCGATTTACAAAGCAAAACGCGCTTAATCAAAAAAACTACTAGACATTTAGCTTAAAATATATAAAATACCCTTCGTCTGACGATAATAGCAAGTTGGTACCACCTGATTCCATTCCGAACTCAGAAGTGAAACAGCTTAGCGCTGATGATAGTGTGGCATTCGCCATGTGAAAGTAAGACATCGTCAGGCATCTCAAAAATTTCCAAGTTTTTATACAGCGTATTATTCCATTAGTATTTTCGTACATATTGAACTATCCGATTGATGCTGATACCCATCACAAACTAATGACACTACCTTTAGGAGGGGCACTAACCATCCATGGCAGCTTCGCTACTGGATCCTCACGCCATCCTGGCTCAGGATGACAAGTCATAGGGTGTCATTGCGAGCATGAATGTGTAAGGTTTCTAGAGAAATGTTGATAAAGGTGAAGCTATTATATCTTATAAATACGTTTTAATAACGGTGACAAGATCAATACGATAATACCGACAGCCAAAGCAACAAGTGCTAAATGACACATATTTTAGACCGCACAGTTAGAGACTTAAAAAAGTCTCAAAAAATGCTAAACTGTGTTCCAAATTGGCGGATTACCTCAATGAGTATAATGACCCAATTATGGGTAGCCCATAAATGAGGGGATTTTACTTTTTCATATGTACAAGGGGATGCGTGATTTCAGTAAAACTATGGTTGTGTTTGAAAATTAATAAAATATTTTTCTATAGTGCTTGACAGTAACCATAAAGCTCACTAGAATGCGCTGAAGTTTTCGGCAGTACGCTGAAAATCAGTGAAAGTTTCCTAGTGTCCCCATCGTCTAGAGGCCTAGGACACCGCCCTTTCACGGCGGTAACAGGGGTTCGAATCCCCTTGGGGACGCCATTATTTAAAAGGTCGCGTAAGCGGCCTTTTTTGTTTATGTTGATTTCAGAGCTGTGTGCGGAAAATTGAGTTAAGCGTGTCTTTGCCGCAAGTAATAGGCAAAAACGATTTATGATCGACTTCATTGAGCTTAATCGTTAAATCAATCGTGACGAGATGTTGCATTTTTTGGAAATAAGGATTGTTGCTAATTATTTTTTGAATACTTTCGATAATATGCCGATTAAATCGTGGGACGCTAATGACCATCTTAAGAAATGCTTTGGTTGTGCTTTTAAGTCCTTGTAAATAGCAGGCATTTAAGTAACTATTTTGGTTGATATGGTAGGATTTCAGTGCTTGCAAAAATTGATCAGATTGCACACTGAAGCTTACACAATACTCTGATAATTCATATTGTAAGCTGGTGACAAGTGTAGCAACTGATAAGCTGTTGGTATCATGTTCGTAATAAAGCACTTGACCGTTTTGATAGCTACTATCATAGACCTGATTAAATTCTGGATATAAGCCATAAAAGTATTGGTGTAGTAGAAAGGAGGTTCCACGATTAAGCGTATTAATAATCTGCATTTGATCATTTTTATCCGCAAGACTGTAGTAATGTTGAAGACCCGCAAAAATAGTGAGTTTAGAGAGGTTAATTATCACAAAAATATCATGATCACTGACATAAACATCTTCAATTAGATGATTGCTCGGGGTGATTGAGAAATTTGCCACAAAGCAGACATGTTGCGCGCTAATATTATAATAGTGGATTAACTCAAGTAACTCGGCAATATTAACTAAGCGTTTGAGTTTATGGTAGCGATCAATAAATGCCTTAATCATAATCGAACATTAACGGTAGTAAATAAAAAACTGATACGCCTCATTTTTAGTATTGGCTTGGAAAATGAGGTTTTTCTCGCTTAGAATATAATCCCACTCTTGTCCTGGTGCTAGGCGATAGGTTTTATATAGCAATGGATTATTTAACTGATGTATTCCACTATCTGGCATGTATTCTAGTTGCACACCTGATAGTGACATTTGATTGATATGCTTATTGCGTGAAATTGCTGAGAGTTTAATGAACTTGGGGTTAAGATCAACACTCTCAACACTGGGCTTCTTAACAACCAAAAAGAATTGCTTCGCTGCAAGGAAATCACTCGCTAAGTGTGAGGCTGTGAAATATTCACCCTCAAGTTGTAACTCAATAAACTGCTGCTTTATAGGTTTGTTTAAGAATGCCTCAAGTGTGTTAAATAAACTTAGAAAGCATTTATGCGGCGCGTAAAACTCAAAAGGCATCTGTAATATGTTTTTCTCGAAGACTTGATGCTCATCAGGTAGTAAAAAACAAAGCTCTTTTAAGAGGGTATATAACTCAAAGGGGTGGTAATGGATGGCGCGTTGCGTAATTGATTGTAGTTTATCCTCAAGTTTAAACAGCATTAAGCTTAATAATGGATATAAATGGGATTTGTGCTGATAATGGTGGATAAGGTGTTTAAGAGAAATAAGAATCTTCTCTAACCGATGTAAAGTCGGCAGGAAAGTTGTGCTATTGCAGCTTAAAAGTGGCGGTGTGAACTCAGAAATTTGCCAACCGTCACTGCTAAGGTGCAGCTCGCAAATTTTGATACTATGCACAGCACTTGGATCACTTGCAAATGACAAGTGAAAACAAGGGCGTAAAGTCGGAATATCAGCAATATGCGTTTGATGTGTAACATTCACAAAAATAGATGCTTTGGTATCATCATGATCCGTTAGCGAAAGATGCAAGGCATTATGTTGTGACGAAAGTTCAAAGAATAAACGGGCTTGCGTGTATAGTGCAAGCTCATCAATCTTAAGCTCACCCACACTAAGGAGCTTGTTATCAAGTTTTAAGCTAAGTATGCCATACTGCATTTGATAGGGTAATTGTAGTGCTTGCGCGACATATTGATGTCCCAGCATATCTTGTGTAATGAAATACTTAGCACTTAATAACGCACCATCTTGCCAATGAACTTTTGCTGCCATATTTTACCTTTTTAATTGTTTTTAGGCGGTATATTAACCAGCTGAAGAAGCCGCTTCATCAATACTCAATAAGCCATACTGTCCTTTTTCAGTACTCTCACCATGAACAACATCTAATGCTGCCTTGGAAAAGTTTGCCTTGTCAACCATAACCCCAGTAATCGTTACAATATAGTAATCAGCTGCGGCAGTTGAGCCGCCTAGGAAGCCATATTGTTGGAAATCGATATTAAAGGCTGCGTTTTCAACAGGGACTAAAACAAGCTCAGAAAGATCAGTAATTACATCCCATTTGTCATCATTTTTGTACTCTTGAGAGGCATTGGTTTTACCAAATTTAATCGATGTATCTTTTGCTTCCGATTTCTTAACAGAAGAAATAAGTCCTTCTAGTGTGGTTTTCATTTTTGGACTAATTGGTAGACCAATGGTTACTTCAAGACTTGCTTTCATTTGTGGACCTGATAAATGAAACTCGATTAGGTTGCAAGCAGCCGTTGGGCTTGTCACATCATTTAAGTTTTGACCGCCATCGATGGCAAATAAAAATTTGCCCATGTTTTGCCCTAAGATCGTTAATGAGTCAAACCAAACACGTGGTTTAGAGTGACTTCCTGCAAAGTCAGCTTCGCCAAGCTTAAAGCTTAGTGGTTTGGCATCTAAGACAACGGATCTTGCTACTTTAGGTTCGATACTTGCCATGTTAAAACTCCTTGTTTATTAGTGGTTAGTGGTTGGGAAATGCTGGTATACCAACAACGAACGACGTTCTAATTGAACTTCGCAAAATGATCTACGAGCGGATATCATAAAATAATAATGTAATTATTCACCTTCGCCTTCAGCTTCTGCTGTGGCAAAAAGACCTGGGTCAAGACGCGTATCAATCTTTAAGGTTGTGTCCATACCTTCAAATTGAATATGCGGCAATACCGTGATATTGCACTTATACCAGCCTGCCTTGCCTGGAATCTGGGTTACCTGAATATCAGCAGCTCTAAATGGGTATTTTGCCATCTCAAGTGCAGTTGGTTGGAAAACTGTTGTAACATAGCGACCAAGCCATTTTGATAATTGCTCTTGGATGATCTCAGTACTGGTAACACTACCGATTTTATCGCGGATAACACATTTAATATAATGTGCAATGCGTGAAATACATAAAGTGTAGGAAAGGTTAGCGACCAACTGCGAGTTCATTGAATCAAAGTCATCCACAAATTCTTCAACGCGTTTGATTGAGTTAACGCTAAAGAAGCAGGCGTTTGCTGTGCCTTTTTCCTCAATAATAGGGATAACACCAATATTTGCTAATGACAGCTCCATATAATCAGGCAGTGAAATGTTTAAAGCCGAACGCTGCTCATCAAATCCACGAATGTTATAAACTGGCGCAATGAGCTCTTTGATGTAGCCACCGTTTTCAGGACCTCTAATGTACTGGAACCAACCGCTTTCAGCAAAAGAACGCATCACATTTTTGGCAAATAGCAAAGATGAGCTTCCCCACAGATAAGTATCATTCGATTCATAATTGTTAACTTGCTCAACAAAATTATTCATACGGCTATCAGCTACAGGACTATTTACTGGATGATAAGGTTGACGTAAGATAAAGTCACCCAAACATAGACCGACGTAAGCCGCCTGGTCGGTTTTGCGAAAGGCATTCCAATCACGATAGCGTGGGTGCTCAAGTAATGTTTCAAAACTTTTGATCTGTTTGAGCTCAGCAATGTCATCAACCCCAAAAAATTGTGGGTTAATCGCAGAGATAAAGGGTGCGTGTGCGCTCTCAGCAACCATACCCATCCCAGTTAGCCAAGTGATATCATCCATGCTGTTTTTAAAATCATATAGCCCCATCAATAAACCATATGGCTCGCCACCATATTGGTCATATTCAGAAACATAGACTTTCTTAAATAGTTCACTGCTTGAGATATCATACAGATTGCGTTCAAAGTCGTATTGTAGCTCTTCTTTGGTAACATCAAGTATTGCAACATCGATGTTATCATAATCATGCTGCATCACCTCTTTAAGTTGTAACCATTGATTCTCAATATAGCGAAACTCAGGGTGCAATAAGATGCTATTCACTTGCTCTTCGATAATTTGGTTGATGCGCTCAATCGCACGCTGAACATAAATTTTATTGTAATTGACAATGTCATCGTTATTTGCCAAGACCAGTGCGAGTGCGGCAATATTTCGTGAGTAATAGTCATCCGCAATATTGGCAACGGCATTGATGTCTTCTTTAATATTGGCATTGATCTTTTCAATACTGGTGCTTTGCTCTTCTTGTGAGCCACCGAACATTGAGAAAATGCTTGTCAAGGCGTTTTGTTCTACAGTGCTTGTTTCAGACATTTCATGTTCTCCTTAACCGTTTTGCTGTGAGTTTTCTTCGCCAGAGACAACTTCACCTTCAATCGTGCCATCATCAGTTTTGGCAAGATTATAGTGATCTAAATTGGGAATCTCTTTTTTCAAGGATTCAAGTGTTTGTTTATCTGAAAAAATACCGTCAATGGTTTTTTTCAACGTGCGATTGTTATCAATGTCTTTCTCAAAGGAAGACAGCATTTCTTTTAATTGAAGAAGTGCATTCAATTCAGGCACTTTTTTGGCAATGCGATCAGGCTGAAAATCTGCCATTGATGTGAATTTATAATTGATATCAATCATTGGTGATTTCGCAGGGTTGATGCTATTGGGAACGCACATATTTGCAGTGATTTCCATATCTTTAAGTGTGGCATCAAGCCCATTTTTAATCATGCGGACATCGCGATCTTCAAATGGAAGCTTGGCATCTTTTGATTTGCCTTTGGATAAATCGCCCATCACGAGAACGCGATATGGAAGTTCTTTTTTCTTTGCCTCGCCTTTCACGCGAGTGTCGTATTGAATCATCAATCTTGATTTTGGAAGCTTCTTATTTACAGCCATGTTATCCGTTCCTTTTTAATTCATTTATGGTTGATTATATGCTGAGAATATTTCCTATCAGCACTCGGATTTTCACTAGAAATTCAATTTTCTGGTTAGCTATTTGGCTAAATCAATGTAACCTCTTGATTTATGATTAGTCAACAGTTAAAAGCAAAAAATGCAAATTTATTTTTTGAATGATTTAATAGGTTTTTTTGAAAAAATAACATTCATCTCTTGATTTATATGAATTCTATGCATGATTGCATGACGATTTTAATGAATCAGACAAATTTTGTTTTTTTTATTTTCAAAAAATGCTTTAAATTGACTTGACCTGATTGTTTCTTTATCGATAGATTATTTATTAGGAAATGGCAAGTAATGGCTGTTGTTACTTAAGTTGTTAACTTGAGTATTGGAGTAACTAACCTACAGGGATAATGGATGATGTTTGGAATGCCTTTTTCAGTTGCAAGTTTTTCACCGGTTGCCAAACTGGGCTATCAAGTCTTACAGGAAGCGTATAAAAGCTATGCGTCAATCGAAGATGTTAACGATAATACCAAGGTTGAAGATGTGTCACTGATTGTTGTTGATCCGCAGATTGTGCAGCAATATGTTAATTTCTTTGATGATAAAATTGGTGAGATTCGTGAAGGCTTAAAGGGAAGTGTTAATAAGATTGAAAGTCATGATTTGCAATGCCGTATGCAATTTGGCAGTGAAAACTCAAAAGAGGCGCATAAATTCTTAGCTGAAAGCTGGGGTTTACGTGAAACATCCAAAAAAATATGGGGTTACCTCACGGGCAAACGTGTATTTTTAACCGATGGTATTGCGCCATATAAACTGGCAGTAGCCTCTAAAAGTGGGCGCATTGATAATGGTTCAAACTTTTTTGAATTGGATGATGTGAAGCGTGATCTTATTATGGTTTTTGCCGATTTAGTTACTTTTTTGCAAGTGCACACGGCAAGCTCGTTAGACCCAAAGAAACTCTCTGATGCGCAAACCGATGCTGATATTTCAACCATGGTTAATAAAAGTGGCACGGTTTATACCTTTGTATCCTTAGATATTGTCTTGCTATTTATCATTACCAATCATCTTTATAATATCCTCAATATGACGCATTATTTGTATCAAAATGGCAATTTAGTCTATCCAACCCTATATGCGCATATCGATCATTTAAATGAATATATTACTTCAATCGCCATTCCATTATTAGAGCAAAAACAAGAGCAAAATTTACAAGAGCGCTCTGAATCTTTTAGAAACGCTACCTCACATTTAGTCAGTGTGCTTAAAGAAAGTCAAAATATCCATATGCAGAAGATGTCAACCATGCTAAGTCGCATAGGGGATAAACAGGTTAATGAAGTATCCTACATGAATGCAGCTCCTACCGCAGGGATTGCCAGTTTCTTGGCAAAAAAATCCTATAGCAATATCGCCTCAAGCATGGGTAATGTCAAAGCATTTGTGACCGATGTTGCTGAACAAAAAGGGCATTATGATCAGATGCAAAAGCTCATTGCGCAAAATAAAGCAGCCATTGAAGCATCCAAGCAAATGATCAAAGAGAAGCCTAATGATAAAACACTCAAAGTCTTTGGTGGTAATTTTGGGCATACGATGTTGGGTGGTGTTGACTTAGGTGGCAAATTTAAAAAAGCCATTCCACCGTTTGAAGTAGCACGCTTGTCGCAGTCCTATTTCCAAAGTGTCTTGTACAAAGTAGAAACTTCAGCACCCACGGCAATGCTCAAACATATTCATGAATCGATGCCGCTGATGAATTATTACTTTGATTTAGTGCGCCCAATCTTACGTCTGATGTTTAGCTATAATGATATTTCACTCAATAGCAGCATGTTAAACACCTTTATTGGTAGTTTATATCTTAAGATGTTTACTTATTATGATGCGTTTTTTACCGAGGTTAAAGATAAAACGGCTGTTGATGGAAAACTCAAAGACTTAATGGATAAAAGTTATATTAACTCTACAATAAACATCACACTTGAAAAAGTCGCAGAATCAGAACCTGTAAAACATAAAATTGTTGCCATTAGCTACTCAGGTACAAATCTCACAACAGAAAAAGAGATTGCACAATTATTATTTGGCAGCAAGCAGCAAACAATGCCTGAGATGGCATATCTTGAGTGTACTGAAATAGACAGTTTAGAATTAAAATTAGATGCATTATTTGGCAAAATGAAAGACCCTGAACAAATCCCAATTGTTCAAGCGTGGGTTGATAAGGTGCTAATGATTAAAGCAATTGCTGCCAAACAAGATACACCTTTAACGCAGGCGGCAATTGAGGTTTCTGAAGACGCCGATGCTAAAGGATTTGGTGATGATGTGGCAGCGCTTTTAAAGCAAGAAAAGCATGCAGAAGTACAGAAGCACTTTAAGGAAAGTGCCGATGATTTAGAAAAAGTCATTGCCAGCTGTTTCCCCCTTGAAATGCCTATGCTGCAATTCTTATTTAGAAAACGCAGTGCAGTCAGTCAATCATCATTAGCTATAAGTGGTGTTACACCTTTTTATTTGCTGCTTGATTATAGTTATAGCATGGTCATACATTCCTTTGTTGTACACTATGCGCGTGAGTCAATGGATAAGGCAAATCAGGCGATTAACAAGCATCTTTATGTAAAGGATGAGGAAAAGGCAAAAGATAAAAAAATTGAGGAGCGCTTAGAAAAATTAATTCAAGAATATTTAAAGCGTTATCAAAAGTGTTTCTCACAAAAAGCACTTGATGAGATGTTAGAAGGTGATCCTGTTAATAAGGTCGTACAAGCCATCGCCGCTTCAGCAAAAGATGCACTACTGCCGACAATGGCATTGATACTCGCAACAATGATGTCGCTATTTGAACGTTTGGTTTTACTTGATATTGGTAAGCGATCTGCAAGCAGTATGATCAAACAGTATGGCAGTATGATTTTTCATAACGAGGAGTTCAGAGGAAGTTTAAAAAAACTCTATGAAGATGAGCGAAGTATCGCGCAAGTGTTAGAAGCTATTACTTATCAGTTATTACCTGAGCTTGAGCAGTATGCTGACACGGTGAATAGTCATTATTGGTTAAGTGGATTAAAGAAAGTCTATAACAGTGTGCGCCCGCAAATGATGATTTTATCGGATTCACTGTATAAACATGGGCAGATGGCAGTTGACTATTTGGATAAAGCCAGTGTTTACCTCAAAGATGGGCAGAAAGTTGAAGTTAAACAAAAAGCCTATTTAACCTTGCTTAGTAATATCCATGAATTCTTAAAGCAACAAGTACAAGCAGTGCCTTATAACGCCAAAGGGGAAACATTTGAATATGATACCTTTGTGCAATCAGCGATTATAAAAAGAGATCAAATCACAGATAGTGTTGAAAAACAAAAGCGCGCATTACTTGATAAAGTATCTGAATACTCAAAGTCCAAACAATACCCATTAGAAACAAAAATGTTCTTTTACAGTATGTTAAGAGGTGGTGCTTGGAGTTTATTTAGCACTCATCCCATTCCATCGGATGAGTTTTTGTTGTCGAGTGTTGATAGTGCGCAGTTGATGTATTCATTTTTAGATGATAGGCATCAAAATTTACTCTCTAAACAAGAACAATCATTTCCTGTTCCAAGTGAAATGTTTTTGGATTTAAATCAACAATTTATAAAAAAATATCAGTCAGATAGTACCTTAGATTGGTGTTTATTAGAGGCATCTCATCATGCGCGTAAAGGGAGTTATGAGATACAAGATTTTGATAAAGTCATTATATGGTTGCATTTTTTGCCAGAAGACCAAAATCCCTTAAGAGAATCATTGCAAACTCAGATTGCGCAAGTAAGTCAATTATTCAATAGTTTTAAAAGTTATCAGGTCGTTGATAAAAAAGCGATTGTCGCTGCGCTTTTATATGCCTCATTAGAGAACGGATTTTACTATAAATCTCACCCTCTTTCTTTAAGTTTGACAGCAATAGATGATAAGGGACAATATTATGATGATATCCTAAGCCATTTTATTCAGCACTTTCGTTATGACGATGCAGAAATGCCAGGAGCTATGTATTTCTTAATATATATTCTATATTTGCTTTGTCAAAATGAAGTTCTTGCAAGTGACTTCGCCGATAGTATGAAAAAAGCTGTTTTATCTCACCAACATAAGTTATCTGACCATGAGCAAAAAAGCTTGTTAGCGATAGCAGAAGATAGTTCATTTGATCTTGAGCTTATCTCTCAGCAGATTGAATTAATGGTTGCTAATATTCAAAATGACATCCACCAAGCATTTAGCAAATTAAAAATTAAGCTAGAAGATCCTGAGTTGCAGCAAAGAATGCAACAGCAGATTCAAAAAGTATCGGCAAAAAGTGTAAAACGATTGAAAGATCAACTATACAACAGCCAGATATATACTCGGTCTCTACAGGTGTTTAAAATTTTAGAGAAAGAAAAAGTTACAACTCAAGATAGCAAGAGTGGTGACATGGGTAATATGCGACATGCAAGCTTTTTTAAATTTGTGAATAATGAGAAAAAAGATCAGTCATCACCTAAATTTGTAACTAAAGGAAATTTTCAATGGAATACAACGCGCTTTGGTGAGGAGAAATATGTCCCTGTTCAGCGAATAAAAGTCAGCGATATTATGGGGAATAATTTTACAGACCCTCAAGCAAAGGAGTGGGATGTAAGGCTTAAAATAGCGCTAAGTATGTTAAGTATGCCCGCAGTTTATGTTTTAGTTAAGCAAGAAGCAGATAGACTTCTGGATTTGATTAGTCTGAATGAAGTGCCTCTGCCTAAAAAGACCTTACCTGCGCATACCAGCGCCATTACACTATCGATTGCTATGGTAATGATGGCTTATATAGCCAAATCATCCTATGTGTTTGATGCGAAGTCTGATATTGATGCCTCAACGTTGAGTAAGAGACTTTGTACTATTACAGATTATCGATTTAAAGAGTTTTGCATGTTATATACTGAGTACGATGATTTATATATCAAATCATATCAAGAGTATGTTACCTCAGAGCATGTAGATATTTTTGATGATTCAAAAAGCTCTAGGGCAACTAAAGTCAATCATTTGGAGGCGATGCGAAGATTAATTGATCAAGATTCATTTGAGCGCTTTGCTCAAGATAAAGGTGCAGGCGTTTTTATAACACGCCGATCTAAAGCGATGGAAGCAAGCGAGTTACAAAGTCTATTGGTAGATACAGTGGTTATGAAGCCGAGTCTTGATTGGCAAGAGGAATGGAGTGGTGTTGATCTATACGATGAACAAGCATTAATCCGTTTATATGATGATCCAGATTGGATGGGTAAGCAGGATACAAAGTTACGCATTAAGAAGCTACAGGACTATGTTGCAGCATTTGAACAAGCATTAAAACAATAGACTAAGAGCGGTAAAATAGATAAAAGGAGTTTGAGCATGGGCTTAATTAGTGGAGCAGTACAATTGGCGACATTAGCCTCAAATGCAGGTAAGGTAATCGATGGCTACAATGAGGTGCAAAAGCGTTTAAGTGCTAGTGAGGATATTGAAACCCAACTGGCTGTTGCTGATTATGATACGGTGGTGATTGTTGCAAAACCGGCGCAAGGCCAAGCTTATCGTGATTTTTTTAATGATAAAAAAATGGCTCTTAAGAATATGGTGAGCTCTGGCTATAACGAACGTGCTTTTGATGTCGCCGTTAAAATGGGCGCGCAAGTTAGTAAAGAGCAGTTTGATAAAGTACAGGAAAAAACCTCATTTTGGCAAAAGACAAAAATTCGTTTTGCAGATTGGTTCCAAGGTAAAAATGCTTATATTACCGATTGTTTAAACCCACGGATGTTAAAAAATGTGCTGACATTTAATTATGAAAATCTCGAAAGTGATAACTTAAAGTTGATTGCTAAAGTGCTTGAGTCCCTCTATCACGAATATGTTTCTTATTATGAATGGTTGGCAATGAATGAGGATGCTAAAAAGGTCACTAAAGAGGACGATGAAAAGCTGTATGCTGGATGCTACTACTCTGAGCAGAAAAAGTTGTGGATCATCCATGATGAGAACTTATGGAAAACAGCGGTAATTGTGACACACTTGGTCAAGATCTTAACCTGCCCAAATGTGCAATGTCATAATGATAAAACACTTGTTTCAGGCAGCTTTGGTATTGCCAGTATTGTGCCTATTGCCCTTTATCATATGCATTTCTTAAATGAGTTCTTACAAAAAGAGTATCGCCGACCTGAGCATGATCAGGAGATTAAAGATAAACGTCAAAAGCTTGCAAGTGATGCCAAAGCGGTTGTTGAGAAGCTTTCAAAGACAACCTCCAAAGGTGCATTAGTTAAAAAGATGGCAGATTATGCCAGTGGTAGTCAAGCCTCAGCAATTACCGATACCGAGGTAGCAAACTTATTAAATATTAAAGCGTTACAGCTTATTAGTCAAAACTTAAAGGAGTCGCAGAACACATCAAAAAGTGGTGTCTTGGGTAGCTTCAAAGAAAGTGAAGCAGTGGTTAATTTTCAAACACAGTTTGATGAAGTATCTAAAGATTTGGTTGAGGCACAACAAGCACATGCTGAGTCAGTAAAAGCCATTCATGATTTGCAGCAATCAGCACAACAGTGTGATGTATTTGTCGATAGTGCATCATTGGGTAACCTATTTGGCATATTAAAGAATAAACGCCAGACAGTGATATCAAGCTATTTTAAGCTGCATGATTTTCAAGGGCATTTACGTGTTTTCCAAGACTATATTGTTGCGGTTGAAAGCTTTGCACAAAAGAGCTTGCCAGGAGATCAAGTGTCATTAATGCTAGCTGATAAATCGCTTGAATATGTTGTCAAAAATCTGCCATTTCAATTATCAACAATTATATTCCCAAGTTATCCAGTGATTGATAATGGGATTTTTATTACTACCTGCAAAGAGAAATACTTTCAACAAATGACTTCATCAAGCTTTGAGTTTTTAATGGTTGAAGAGGATAAATTAACAACAGCTGATGTGGATAAATTGGATCAGGTCACTGATGCGTTAAAATTAGTAACAATTGAATATGTAGCACAAAAAGATACTCTGACATTAACTCATAATCAAACTGCTCAAATCCCACAAGTTAAAGAACTTGTAATAAATTACCAGTTAGAGCAAAAAGCGGCAATTAAAGGCAAGAAAAAGCTCAATGAACTGTTGGTATGCTTTGCGCCTGAGAGTAAGGATGAATTTGCACAATTTATCCAAGCACGACATGAGGCTTTGGAAGGGTTAAAAGGCTTTTTAAAGGAAATTGAAGCGGCATTTTTAACAAAAGAAAAAGTCATTAATGTTGATGCTAGTCAAGATTATCGTGAGGCATGCTATGGACAGATGACGGCATTTATTAATGAGTTTGTATTTGGCATTAATCAGTCACATATCAAACAAGTGTCTGAATTAACGATGCAGATGTTTTCAGCGTCATACCCTGAACAAATGCCATTTTTACAACACATGTTTAGAACGCGCATGGGTTTACTCAATGAATTTGCTAAGTTTAGTAGCTATGACATAGTAGTGCATTGGCAATTAGCGCACAGTATGCTGTATTTCTCAACCCAAGAATTATATGGTAAAGGGGCGATTGAACGCGGTAAAATCGACCAAAAAGAGCTTCAAGCAAAACTATTTACTTATTTTCAAGGTAAAACGCCTAATATTGATGAGACCAATTTGTTTTTAGAGCAAAAATTATCACTTATTGAACAAATTGCCAGTTTAAGAGTTAGTGATACCGATTTTCGCTTTTTGATTTCGCTATGTGTTGCGGCTTTAATGGTTGAATATGACCATTTGGTTCAGCTTTACTTAGTGCAGCAAGCGCTAAGACAGCTTGTTGGGTTGTATGGCGAGGAGTTTATTAGAACAAAGAGTTTTCAACAGATTATTGCCAACTTTACTAAAGTATTGTCTGAAGTGCATACAAAATTTGAAGATAGCTCGCGTGCGTTAACCAAAAGCATTGATGCGTGGAAGGAGTCTTTGCAAAAAGATGCAACGCGTGTCAAGGTGCATGGTAATAGTTACCAAGCAGCTCGTAAAATTAGCAAATTAAGAGAGCGCTTAGATGTTTATAAGGAGTTGGTGACCAAAACTAATGAGCAGGTGCAAGCTATTGAAGGTGCGCAGGATTGGGCAAAAGCCCAAGGCTATACTGGTTTCTGCCAAGCCTTTGTTGATGATAGTAAGGCTCAAATCTATGCGCCACAATTAGAAGAAAATCTAGATACATTTTATGATGCGAATGTCATTAAAGCTGCCAGCACTTTGAAAGATAAGCGCTACAAAGATTTCCAAGATTCAATGCATGCATATTTAGAGCAAGGTGCCAAAATCTTAAAGGATTTGCGCTTTGATAATCAACAGCCAAAGCTTGTCAGTATGGTTATTGAGGATCAATTAACAGAAATTGCGCTAGGACAGAAGCTAGGCAGCAGACCTTATAACTTCACTGCCATGGTGCAGGCTGTTGGCGCCGCTCAAGATATTCCAAGCCAGATTATGAGCGGATTTAACTCTGAGAGTAAAGCCTATATTTATATGCAATTAGTGTTATCCAGTAGCAGTTCGACTTTGAAAAACGATGTAAATATACGTCAATTAGTATCTTTTGTCATTAATACTGAAGACATGGTAAATCTCTATGGTTTATTTAGTCAACTTAATGAACTAATGCTTAAGATGTATGCCCATGGTATTGGTGATGAGCCGATTTATCAGGGTGATAGCAAAGATAAAGTGTTATCAGAACGCATGCAATCAGCATTAGGGCAGGGCACAGCACAAAGCCGCTATGCACAGCTATGTAATGGTGACACAAATGTTTCTTTGAGTGAATTTATCGCTAAGTATTTAGACCTAATCTCTGTGAGTGAATTTAAAAATAATGAGAAAAGATTATTAAATGATGACAGTGTTAGCTTCTATACGGTTGCGGCTGAAATCATGCATGCTTTGTTACAGGCTTATGTCAAAGTTGCGATCAATATTGAATACGCAACACGCAGCAGAAATTTCAGTGGCAGTGAGCAAAATCAATTAAGCGTCTGGGCGGTTGATGTGATGACTAAATTACAGATCAAGCGTTTTGACGAGAGTGGTGATGTGCGTTATCAAGGGTTCTCGCCAGTGTATAAGGTTGATGATTTAAAGGTAAGCTTATTATTAAAAGCAATGCTATCAAATACCAGTGAGCGCCAAAAGGAAGCGGTTGGCAGTCTAAGCACACAGCGCACAACAATACAATTAGCCGTACAAGAGCAGCTAAAAAACACACAAGCACAATTTTTAGCACATATTTATAATTTAACAGGTTCATCGGCAGGCAGAAAAGATCTTCAGTATAATGCGCTTATCACGAGGAAAACCACTCGCAATGGTCAGCGTAAAACGCCGGTTTATATGAATGTTCTAACCAGTATGGAATCTGATGCGAGCTTACGTGCCTTATCAAAATACACGTTTAAATCAAGCTATCATGTGCTTGATAAGCAGACTTTTACTCAAGATAGTATTGTTGAAATTGAAAAGTATCGATTGCTTAAAGGGGTGATGATTGATCCGAAATCGCAGCGAGAAATTGCCTTTCAAAGTTTTGGTGGCTTTGATCAAGATGTGATGGAGTATTTGTCGTGCCCTAAATCGAATATTGATCAGCCCGCATATGCCAATAAGAAAAATACCTGGTTGGCAGTCAGAGGTGTCTTTGATGAAGGAAAAAAACAGGCATTGCTTGCGCAAGCATATTTGATTCTTGATGAACCTGCTAAATTACAAAGCTTAATTGATGCTTATCAGACAAGTGGTCAATTTGATTTGGTGTTGCTAGATGGCACTGCAGTGACTTCCGTGGCGGATGAGGGCAAGAAAGACCCTAATAGCCATGAGTTTTATCCCAAGCGTCAATTTAAACAGCCAGTGGCAATGTAAGGAAGAAGTATGGGTGCGGCAACAATAGATGAAAGCACAGTGCTTGATAATGAGAGCACAAGTGCAGTAGAACAAGAGCAAAACACATCTAAAACGAAAGACATTAATGTGCAGTTGTCAGACATATTAGCTGAAATTTTGCCAAATTTAAGCTTAAGCTCAGAGCGCTTTGCCTATACCTCACACGTGTTACTGGATGTATTAACCATTGCCGTGATTGATGAGTTAAACGAGCAAAGTATCGATAAATTAAAGCTGTTGCATCAAAAGATTCTAGGTCTCATCAAAACCAAACAAAAACCTGGATTCCGTCAGAGCATTGCTTATGCTCGTGTGCTTGATTTATTATCTGCAGGTGTGTTATCACGCTATGTGATACGACCCTTTAAGGTGTATTTTGAAAAGTTGACTTTTATCAATCTATTGGATGAGATTCTAGAGACAAATTTTCAAAATACATCGAATATGCTTGAAAATGCGCGTTTAATGTTGGATGAGCTTGAGACTTTATTAGTTGAAGAAGTACTATTGCAACTTGATGGTGTGGATATTTTTAAATTTAAACAGGTGGTGAATAAGCTATCACGCTTTTTCGCACTGAGTATTGTCAGTAAAAATGAGTCACGCAAGTTGTTTGCGTTGCTGCAAACTAAGATTCGTCCAGTGATTGGTTATGATCCGTTTATCGTTGAGCAAGTGATTACGATTGAGCTTAATCCATTAGATGAAAACCTAGCAACAAAGCCATTAACACTAGTCAGTAACAAATATCAAAATCAAACTGAAAAATCGCAGTTTAAAGGTTTGATGTTAGCGAATTATCATATTATGGAGCTTGATCTTGAGCTCAAACGCTATGGCTTTGATGGTATGCTTAAGTTTCAAATCTCATATGATGATGGCGTGCATCCAGATTATGCATTTTTGTATCAGAATGTCCCATTATCGATGGCGATTACATTAGAAAACACCTATGTTTTTGATGATCCTGATAAGAAAAATACTAAGTATCAAACTAAGCTGCAATTACAAGCAATTGCCTCCATGACAAACGATCAACATTTGCGTTTTGCCGATCCTTTGGTTGAGCAAAATATTGATAAGCAAACGAGTAAAATTGCCTCGATGTTGCCCTTTTTCACTTTGAAATTTAGCGATCCACTAAAGGCATTCTGGTCACAGCATCAACCTGTTTATGTTGATTTTAATAAATCATATAACGATGTGTTTAATGACAATATTTTTTTTCAAAGCTGGGTGCAAATTGATGTGAGTAAATGCAAAAAGCTTGCAACCAAGCAAAAACAAATGATGGTATCCGCTTACGCACGTAGTTTCTATGACTATTTCATTGAAGCTTTGGATCATTACAGTGTTTATTTGGTGTATGACTATAGTAAGCTCACAAAGGGCAAAAGCAGCTATGTTTTATATGACACGTTAACAAGTGACTGGCAAAAAAAGCCAGAAGGTAAGGGCACATTAACCTCAAAAGATTTATTTCAAATCGATCATGCACACTGCCAAGTGCAACCGTTGTGGTCAAAAACACAGAATATGATGAATCTAGCAGATATGAATACGGATAGAAAACCCTTGGCAAAAATTTATAATGAAAAACAGCCGTTAATCAAAGGCTTTGCACTTGATCGCGTTCAATTCGTTGAGGATGCGAAGGTTTACACCAATACTGAGCAAAAGATCTTGAATGATCTACAAAGTACTTTGGCTTGTGTGGCGAAATTTCATGTGAGTTTGCGTGAGCTTATGCCTTTTTTCCCGATAACACCAAGTTATGACTTGATCGCTTTGGATAAAATACAATGGCAAAACACCTTTGTCGGGCAAAGCACAGAAGTGATCTTGAGCTCTCAACGTTTTCAGTTTGTGCAAAATAAGGCAACGATCGAATTTGTGAAGCGTAAATTAACCGAGCAAAACTATGAGTCAGAAACGGACAAGGATCGCTATGAGAAAATCACGATGATTGGCTCACCTGCTGGTATTACGCACTTTGTGCAGCTTAAAAGTCAATGGTTAGATCAAAGTGCTAAGGCAAATGATTTACCTCAATATCAGCCGTTTACTGCATTTCAAACACAGGCGATGATAACGATTGGTAAAGATGTTGATGATAGTGTTAAGTATGCTTATAAGCTTTATAAAGGACAGTCTGAAACCGAAAGCTCGTTTGCTGACGATCAAGGCACTAAGCTCACCAATTACGTCTATGCTAAGCAAAGTGAGAACTTATTAAGTTATGCATGTACTTTGCCAAAAGCCCTTTATAAAGATCCAAGTAAACCTGTACCGTTGTATGTTCCGGTAGCAAGCTTTGGCTTAACAGCAAATACATTTAATTTATTACGAAATGGAGATGTTGTGCTGTTACAGTTTAACTCAGCAGAAACGGTCGACATTAAATCCGTTAAGCTAAATACAGCAACGATTGAAGATAAAGCCTCACAAAAAATAGCACAGCAAACACTCTATGGTGCACAACAAGAATGTGCACTTAGTTATACCCAAGATGCGAACGATCAACAGTTTAACCTAAAACAATCGACAAAAAATGGCGAGGGGACTAACGCCTTAGCGTTTAGTGATAAACAGGGAATTATATTAAGCTTTAGTGATGAAAAGGAGTCAAAATGAGTCTATTAACCAGTAAATATGCCGTTATGCTGTTTGGCGCGATGGGCGTGGCTGCTTTTTTGGTCTTTATTGTGTGGTTGATCAAGACCTTAAAGACTGAAAAAAGTAAGGCAACGTCAATGTTTGGTCGCTTGAAAAAAGCAGCGCCAAAAGCCAAGAAAAATAAAAACCCCTATGCAGACGCTCAGCTAAATATTCAAAAGCAGGCAAAACACGCCTTTTGGCCATCCTTTTTATGTGTGTATGAGGGTAATATGGATCATGCCTTGACTTATCTTGGCGGTTTGATTGATTTAGATGCCTTTGAGATTACTATTCTTGATGCGCATCAATCAATCATCATTGGGCATGGCAAGGTGATTGTCGTGATTACCTTAGAAAGTACCAAGCAGTTGAATGTCCCGTTGTTTAATGCCTTTTTGAATAAGCTTTACCATCGTGGTGCGATTCAATTACCAGTGGTGCTGTTAAAAGCGACAAATAATGATTTCATATCGAGTCAGTTTGCGATGTTTCAGAAATTTATGGCACAGATGCCATTATTCTCACATGGGAATTATCAGATACATTTATCCGTTGCTGACTTTGCAATGGATGAAGAAATAGAAGCACTTTTTGATTTGCTGAAACATGATACCAAGATAAGCTTTGAAGCGCCAAGCTCTGCTGATGAGATTAAAACAACGTTGGATGACGAATTTGCAGTTATTCGTCATCGAATCTCAGTAAAGCTAAGTGATTTAAATAATCATACAACTGAAGTGCAGCGTGCGTTAACGGCAGCTTCTCAAATTGAACGTGCGACTTTGCCCGCAATACAATTAGTCTCGGAGTTAACGCAAGGCGCTTATGGTCAAGTGCCGGCTCAAGCAATTCATCTTGATTTTGGTATACATGCTAAAAATTATCACAGTACGTTTTTTGATTTTGGTTCCAAAGCGTATAAAAATGCATTAAAGCCAAGGCATATATTAGTGCCTGCAGCAGTGTTTGTTTCGGCATGCTTTAGTACGGTCTTTGCCTATAATGCCTATCAGCAATATGAGTTTAGTGAGTTTATTCAATTAAAGCGGCCTTTTGCACCATTAGATACGATGGAAACGGAAGAAGCTGCTAAAACCTATGAGCAATGGGTAAGTTACTATCGCAATCAACTATTATTGCCCTTTTTATATAATGCGCATGGCAATAAAACACTAAATCGTTTATATGCTAACTATTTGTATGAAAATGTGCTGTTACCGAAAATATATCAAACAGAAGATTATCTACATAAGGCAATTTATCTATCACTTATTGCTAGCACTAATTCAAGTAAGGTTGCCGACGTGCTAAAGGATAATTTATCGCTTATTTCTTTGGTTACTGGATTGTCTTCTCAGCAGTTAGGCATTGTTTATCGTTATGGCAGTAACAACAGCAAACTGGTATCACATATTCCCAATAACTTATACAACGCAGAATCCGATGATTCTAAAATTATCCATTCAGCCAGCACGATTACTTCAGGTAAGATGTTGAGCACTTTTTTTGATGGTGATTACTTCCATACGACTAATGATCAGTTAAAGGAGTATATCAGTCGCAACGTGATTACCCATCAAGAGGTATGTTTATTGCAACAAGTTGTGCCTGACATGTTAACCAATGATGTGCTTAATAATAATTCAGGCGTGAGCAAGTTTTTGGCAAAACTAGGTAGCGCCTTACCACAGGATCAGTCTTATTGTAGCGGTAGCACGGCATTGATTGATTTACAAAATCTTATTCCAGCTACGCAGAATAATATTACAAGCTTTTCGGATATCGTTGAACAAATGTTTCACTATAACGATAAAATCAATGCGTTTTTTAGTAAGCGTTCAGTTGATCAGTCAAAAGAGCAGGTATGGAAGCGAATTTTATTAAGTGCCGAGCTTAACTCTATTTTGGTCAGTGTCCTTAATCGCAATCAAAATACGATTACTTTGCTCGATGACAGTGATTACTATCAATACACGTTTAAAACGGTCTTCTCGCGTAACGTAACCGCTGTGTCGTTAGTTTATTCAAAAAACACGTTGATGAACACTATTCTGCCGCTATTAAAGCGCTATGAAAATTTGGTGAAATTGCTACAGCAATACAATATCAACTATGGCGCATTTGATCGTTTGGAAAAAGGAGCGTTAACACATTATGCCAGTCAATATGTGCAGATGTTGAGTCAAGTATTGCAAAACGCGCTACCAACCAAAGTGTCGATCGATAACCTGCAAATGTTTTTGATTGATATGACTTCAGATAATACACCATTTAGCAATATGCTTGATTATATCAAAACCAATACAAGCTTTGCTAAAGGCGAAACACTACCTGCTGAGCTGCAAATTATTCCGAATAATTTCGCGCGACTAAATGAATTTGTGGCATCCGAGAAATATCAAGATTATAAGCAAGTATTATCATCCATTAGTAACAACCTCTATCAACGTAATCGTGAAAATTACACCCGTTTATATGAAGAGATCAATTCAACCAAAGAAGATTCATTATTAGCAAAGCTAAATGGTTTGATCGACGCCTTAGGTGTGCCGAATAATGAGGCATATCAATTGCTTAAAGTACCAGAGAGTATTATTCGCTTGAGTGTCGCACAGTATCTTATTACTGATTTGAAACAGCAATGGGATCTGGATATCGTGCCAAAAATTGCACTGGTGAAAAGTAAATTCCCATTGGATTTAAACTCGAGTAGTACTATTAGTTCAGATGCGTTAAATGATATGTTTGGACCTAAGGGCATTGTTTACAACGAGATGTACTCACTACTTATTAAAGGCTTTATTCATTTAGATGCGATTAGTGGTATTTGGCAAGTTGACAAAAATTTGACTCAAGAGCAACAAAAGACGCTTGTCAGCTATGTTGATTCATTTAATTACTTCTATCGTTTGCAAAGTGACTTATGGACATCTGATGGCAAACCGCGAGCAGTTGATATGTTTGTAGCGGCAACGCCTTTTAAACAGGTTTCCCTAGATGGCATTAGCAAAATGGTGTTGTCGTTTATGCAAATTGGTAGCAAGAATCGTGTACTGGGCTTAGATACTTATGATCAAAGCAACCATCCGATTGTTTATGATTGGCAATTGCAGCCAACCGTGTCCATTGGTTGGTTAAGTAACAGCAATGTAACCTATCAAAAAACCTATCAAGGTGAGTGGGCAGTATTTAAAATGTTGGCAGATGCTAATTGTAGTAGTGACTGGTTATGTAGTTGGAAAATCAGTAGTGACAATAGCAAAGTAGCGCCTTTTGTCGTGAGCTTTCAGCTAAAGTCAGACATTTTGAAATTGGTTAAGTATCAACAAGACAATAATGCGAATAATTTTCAGGCGTAGATAGATGTCGTATACATTATGAAAAAAACGACAAACATGTAGGGGCGTATTGTATACGCCCAAGGGCATAGGCTTAAATCGCCACAAAGGAGTAAAATAATGGCAAAAATGATGAAGTATACAATGATAGCGGCAGTGTTTTTAATGTTAAGTGGCTGCTCGTTAATCCCTTGGTATCACTCAACAACGATGACGGTTAAGGTCGATATGTCAAAAGATGCCAATGATAAACAGCCAATCACAATGTTGATTAGTCAACCGGCAGATCAAAAGAGTTTTGTTACCGCAGACTACGCAACGATTAGCCAAAATGCACTTGATCAAGGTGTTAGCCGCTATGTATTTATGCCAGATCAAGGGGCGCAAAAGATCTCTTTAGATGTGAGTGACACGCCTGTTGCTATTTATTTTATCTTGAAGCATCAGCCGGTATCTGGTTGGAAGTATTTTATTGAGAAACCGCAAGGTGAAAGTGTAAGTTTCATCATTAATCAATATAGTGTTAAAAAGGATTCATAATGGCAAAGCACGCAATCGCAATGAACAGCGACGGGATTTCGGTTGCTGTGAAGGGTAAAGAAGAAAAAGAAGTCTGTAATATCCAATATAAAAGTGCGGGTGATGCCGTATTGCAAATTGGTAATGAATACAATTTAAAGGCTGAAAAAACAATTGCATTTGTCGTTGGTGATATCACGGTCAAAGTGACTACGGATGAAGTGTTGATTCAAAAAAGTAGTACGAGCATTTCACTGAAAGATAAAGATATTAAGCTTGCAGTGGGTAGCAGTGTGATTGAAGTCAAAGACGGTGAAATTACGCTTAATGCGGATAAAGTCAGTATTAATGGATCAAACTCGTTAAGTTTAAAATCAACAAGTAGCGCAAGTTTGCAAGGTGGTAGTATCGCTGTTAAGGCCACTCAAGCAGTCTCTGTGCAAGGTATGACAGTGGATATTAAAGGCACGACAAGTACGACGGTAAAAGGTTTAACCACCTCATTGGGTTAAGGGCTGCTTATGGCAAATGAATTGGCATATTTTCAAAAGTTTATTGACAACTTATCAGTCTATAATGAAAGTGAGATACAAGGCTTAACACAAAAAAGTAGTGTTTTGCAGCGTAACTTAAGTTCATTGAAGCAATATGCTAGTCCTGATTATAAAGCCAGTGGTCTTGAGAATGTTCATCTGGATCAAACACAGAAATTAATTGCGGATTTGACTTCTAGATCAACCCAAGCACCAGATGCACCAAATATACAAAGTTTAAAAGCAGCAAGTGATGCATTAACCGATGCAAGATCCGGTGGTGATATGTCAAAAGTTGCTAAAATATCCGAGAGCTTAAGCCTGCAAGTGAGCCATTTTCAGCAAAGTGAAAAGAAAGCTCTATTAACACGGCAATCACAGCGAATTAATGTTGACCCTCAAACCATGACACCAAGCAGTGAATATATCAATACCTTGAGTGATCAGCTAAAGAAAAGCCAAGCACAAGCATTGGCAATAAACGCTACTAATGTAGCAAACGATAATAGTCAAAAGACAAGTTTGCTGCAGATCCATAAAAATATTCTCGGCTTAAATTCAGAAAGTAGTGTTGAAGATATTAATAATCAGACAAAGGCGTATGCTCATTATCAAGAGAATCTATCAAAAGAATTAAGTGATTTGAGTAATGGGAATAAAGGTAATAAAGGAAAAGATGCAGTAAGTGAGATTGCAAAAAAGCAAACCTTAGCTGATTTTATGGGGTATCCCAATGCTTCTTTTGATGCTAAGACTGCAAATGCAGCGGCTTTACCCACGACCGATCAGTTAATGATGAAAAACACAGATTTTTTGCAGCAAACAGGACAAATAAAACTACCTGAGCATGACGCTGAAATGGTTAAATCGATCGTCAGTTATCATGAAGAAGTTGCCAAGGCGCAAAATGTGCAACTAGGGGATCCTAATACGGCATCAGCACATGTCCAAGAGCTGACAAGCAGTACGCAAGATACACAAAAGCAACAAGCACTGAATAAACTAAATGGGCAAATGCAAAGTTGGTCGATGTTTGTGGTGCCTGCTGGTTTACCACTTGTAGCTGAAAATGTCAGTAAAAAGGCGCGGATGTTAGGCGATGCGCAATCAACAGCATCCAAACAAAGTCAGACAACAGAAAATCGCAAGATGGAGGTTGTTGCCGGTGAGGGTGTAGTGATGGTGTTAAATGATCATGGTACATCGCATTTTATTGGCAGTGATCTACAAATGGCTAAGCAGGCGCGTTTCGAGCAAGCATTTGCAAGTATGCCATCACAGCAAGTGACACGCTTGCAAAGTGATTATTTGACGAGTGTTGCTAAAGTGACGCCGAGTTTGCTCATTGCTCAATCACAGGTAAGCACATCACCATTATCAAAATTAACCAATGCGAATGCCGCAGTTGTGACAGAATTCTCGGGATTAAAAACAAGTGCGTTGGCATGGCAAGGAGATCCTAGTAGCGATGAGCTTTCAGCAAACTATCAAACACATTTACAAAGTGCAACAGCGGCATTAGATCAATTTAAGCAACAAATACCAACGGCTTTGGCATTCCAATCACAACTTGCTGCAAAGGCTAATGCACTACATGATTCACTCTGTCCATGCGTGCCTGATGTGAGTTTTAATGCACAAGAGATGCTACCAAAAATGACTGAGCTACAAAGCGCATTAGATCATTTGCCTAAACTCCCGCAATTACCTCAAGGAGAAAGCTTAGATAGTAGCGCTATTGTTGGACCGTATACGGCAAGTTTAAATGCAATGTTGGCTGAAAGTAATGCGTCATTGGCATTGCAGGCAAGTATCAATGCGGAAATGATGAAGCTTAAAAATCTATCACAAAATCTACCTAAAACGCCTACGGCGAATATGCAAGTGGCCAGTTGTTTGTGCGATGAGGTGTTGGATGCTTTTAGTCAGTTAAAATCGCTTATTGGCAAGATCAGTTTACCTAGTGTCAATACGTCAAGCTTGGCGTCATTGCCTGATCTGGCAAGCTTTTTGCAAGGCATAGATCTTAATACAATGTCATTGCCTGATGTGTTAAGTTTGCTTAAGCAAATTCAAATGGAACTTGATGCATTATGTCAAAATTTAGCAAATGCGATGAGCTTTTCGATGCCTCCTTTGATGGGGGTGCCAAACTTACCTTCGTTGTCCGTTGATTTATTATCTCCTTTGCAAGACCTACAAAATTGCTTGTCAATGTTGTTAAATAAGGAGGTACCATTGCCTATCGGTGTCTCTATGGCGAGTGTGGCTAACCTTAATGATGTGTTGGTGCCAGTGCTTAATTATCAAAATCAGTTTATGGCATTGGATCAACAAAATTTTATCAATGCCATGGGGAACCAATCGCTACCTAACATGCAAGCTTTGTTAAGTGGTGCGATACCTAGTATGTCAGCATCCGGTGTTCCTAGTGTTAATGATTTAATTCCTGAAACACCTAAGCTATTGAATCAGCTACAAAGTTGTGAGAATTTAACGCATATTGAAGATGAAATTAATGAGATTAATAATGCTTTAGCTTCAGCGGCAGGCGAGATTGGCTCACATGCGCAAAAGTCAAAAAATGCAGCCAAAGCGTTAGATGAAATGCAAGCAAAGACGATGCAGATGCAAAATGTGATTGCGACTCAGCAGCGTAATACTCAAAGCACGCAAACAGCAAAACAGGTAGCTGAGCAAGCTGAACTTGAGGTTACTTTAGCAAATTTAAATAACTCGTTGAGTAATACAGCCGTATTAAGTGGTCAAACGGCAAGTGCATTAAGTGCCAGTAGCGGCTCACCACAAGCAACAATGGTCACGTGTACAAGCTCGCAAATGTTATGCACCTTTGGTTTGGGTCCTAGTATGTATAGTACCTTGCGTGCAACCGTATTGATTAATAACAAACCGGCAGCTAATATCACCGATGCCGCGCCTATGGTAAATATTTTGCCGATGCCAAGTTGCACAGCAGTGACGAATCCGGCATGGAACCCATTAAAACCGATTTCGCCGTGCATTCCAGCAGGACAGTTTATCCCAACAAATATTATGACGATGGTGCAAGGTTCTCCCATTAATACGATGAATAATAAAGCAATGTGCACGACAGCAGTTGGCGGGGTTGTTAGTTTTATCAATCCATCACAAATGACAACAATGACAGGGTGAAGGGTATGAATTTTCTTGATGAAAAAATGACTTTTGTTAGTAAAAGCTATGATTTATCCGATGATCATTATCAGGTGTTGACCCATTTGTTTGATGCATTAGGTAAGGATATTCAGAGCAACTTGGTGGCACAACTTAGAAGTGAGCGAGATTATCGCTTATCACGCTATAACCAAAATCTGCTAATGCAATTGCCTAAGCATATGCTCATCGCTGTTAAGTCAAAGATTAAAAAAGCTTGCTTAAGCCTTGAGCCAAAAGAGCGTTTTGATGTTTATGATATTCAAGCAAAAAAACAGTTTCATTATAGCAATTTAAGCGAAGTTAATTTGACGTGTTTTAAGGTTGATCATGTCGATTTAACAACGACCTCGACGCAAGTTTCATTACAAACTGATGCCCCAACAGAGCTTAATCACAATGTCTTTGATTTGTGGGTCAATCCTTTGTTATGGAAACAAGCCGAGTTTAAACTGTGTCAATTAAAAGAAATGCTCCTTAAAGACAACAAAATTAAAGTGCGTGTGATTTATGATGATGGTACGCAAAAGGAGGTCTTAGCGACGGTTTACAATAGCGATGCATACACGCTAGGGTTAAATGACAAAACGCGTCTAGATTTATTGTCACCTGAGTTTTCTTTGAAATTAAGTATCGAACTGTCGCAGATTCCGGTGACTGAAACGACTGCCAAAGTCAAAGAAATGATGTTGATATTTCCTATGGGGATATATGATAGAGCGGATTTTTTTGAACTCATTAGCCAGAAAGATCGATTGTTTATTACTAATATTATTCCGCTATTTAATTTGTTTGAAGCCTATTCAACGTCACAAAAAATTGATCAACGCTATGATAAAATCCCTTTGCTGCACCCTGAGGATCCCGATGCTCGCGCTTGTTATGTTCATCAAGTATGGGTTAATAACCAGCCGTATAGAGATTATTATAATCATACGGTCAGTGAATATGTTTTTCATAAGCATGTCGGTAAACTTAGCTATTCTCCTAAAGATATTAACGAGGCATTAGATATTGAGAAAAGAATTTTTGCCAAAGTGGAATGGACACAAAAAGCTGAACATGGCAGTTTGATCAAGGTGAGCACCAATAGCTTTACCACTCAAAGTGCACATTTTGAGTTGATCGCTTTAAAGTCTGAACTTAGATTAAATAGTTTTCGTCATATTGATCGTGTGGTGCAGGTCTTTAGAGCTTTCTCCGATTTGGATATTCGCAATAATGATGGGTTTTTGTTGGCATTAAAATTCCTGTATGGCGAGGAAAATGCAGAAAGATATCAATTTTTTAAATCAGTGATTAAAGCAGTTCATTATGATCACGTGAGCAATGTACTTGTGATTGAGGCAGCTTATCCACATTATTACGCTTATGTGCGATATGTGGCTAATGTTGTGACGCGATTTTTCTATATCAATTCCCCGCAAGTGGTCGAAGTGAAGGTGCTTGTAAAGTGATTCATAGTAATGAATCAATAATAAGTTGCATCAGCTAGTACCTCTTCCCTTGTGGGATTGCTCGTGCAGCTTAAGCTGCGCAGGTGAGGGGTATAATTGAAGCTTAACTTAATTGCATAAGCGGTATAAATGTCTAATGTTAATTACAAATTCTGCGCTTTATGTTGCAAATAGTGATCAACAAGGACAAGTGCCAACATTGCCTCAGCAATGGGCACACCGCGAATGCCAACACACGGGTCATGACGCCCCTTGGTAATGACTTGACATTGATCGCCATGAATATCAATTGAGCGACCAGGTACCAAAATGCTTGAAGTAGGTTTAAAGGCAATACTCGCCAAGATCTCTTGTCCTGAGGAGATCCCGCCTAAAATACCACCTGAATGATTGCTTAAAAAACCTTTGCCTTTAATGTATTCGTCGCGATGCTCGCTACCTTTTTGGCTAACCACATCAAAACCATCACCAATAGATACCGCTTTAACGGCATTAATACTCATCAATGCTTTGGCAATGTCGGCATCCAAACGATCAAATACCGGTTCCCCTAATCCAACAGGGATATTACGTGCCACAACATTGACCTTGGCACCAATAGAATCCCCTTGTTTACGAATTGACTGCATCAACTCCTCGAGCTGCGGGATCTTATTTGGATCTGCACAGAAAAAAGGATTTTGCTCAATAAAGTTTTGATCTTTTAGCTCAAGTTCAATATCACCAATTTGTGAAACATAGCCAAATATTTCACTATTAAACTGCTCTTTTAATAGCTTCTTAGCAATCGCGCCTGCGGCGACACGCATGGCTGTCTCTCTGGCGGAAGACCGTCCACCACCACGATAATCACGAATGCCATATTTATGAAAGTAGGTGAAATCAGCATGTCCTGGTCGAAACTGATCTTTGATCTCACCATAGTCTTTGGATTTCTGATCTGTATTTTCAATGATTAAACCAATTGGTGTACCGGTTGTTTTGCCTTCAAAGACACCAGATAAAATCTTCACTTGATCAGGCTCACGTCGCTGTGTGGTAAACTTTGACTGCCCAGGTTTACGTCTATCTAAATCTACTTGAAGATCTTCCTCACTCAATGGTAGTCCCGGTGGGCAGCCATCAATAATCGCCCCTAACGCCAAACCATGACTCTCACCAAAGGTAGTGACTTTAAAAAGTGTTCCCCATGTATTACCTGGCATCTTGATAATCCTCGGTAAATATTGATCGATAATTCACAAGCTCATCATAGGTTAACAAGAATACCCCATCACCTCCGTCTTCAAAGTTAAGCCATGTGAAAGGCACACTTTGAAAGGCTTCTTGTAAAGCATGTTGGCTATTACCCACTTCAACGATTAAGACACCATCTTCATTAAGATAATCAAGTGCATCGACTAAGATTTTACGTGTAATATCTAGACCATCATCACCTGAACCTAGTGCCAATGCTGGCTCTTTTAAATACTCTTGTGGCATCGATGCTAAATCGTTCATGTCAACATACGGCGGATTAGAGATAATCAAATCAAACTTTTGCCCTGTTAAACTTGCAAATAAATCCGATTGCACGGCAGTGACACGCTGTTCCATATCATGCTGCTTGATATTGCGCTTGGCAACTTCTAGCGCATCTTCTGAGATATCACTTAAGACCACTTCTGCATCAGGGAATACATGTGCTGTAGCAATACCGATACAACCGCTGCCGGTGCATAAGTCCAATACGCGCGCGACATTATGGTGATTAACCCATGGCTCAAACTCATTGCGAATCAGCTCACCAATAGGGGAGCGCGGCACAATCACTCGTTGATCAACATAGAACTTCATTCCTGCAAACCATGCTGTTTTTGTCAAATATGGCAATGGCACACGATCAACTACACGTCGATAAATCCATTTGATGACTTTCTGGCGTTCTACATGCGTTAAACGCGCATCCAAAATACGATGATCAACATCTAATGGTAAGTAAAGTGCCTGCAGCACTAAGTGTACGGCCTCATCCCATGCTGAATCTGTACCATGCCCATAAAAAAGCTCTGCTTCGAGGAAACGAGATGTTGCCCAACGCAAATAATCACGTATTGTATGTAAGTCCTGCGCCAATGCATCAACATTGACGTCCCCTCCAAAAATATCACTCATCTTTTATCCTCACTTATGCTTTATGTGCCTTATGCTCTTTTCCAGATTGTGCCCGTTGCTGAGTCTTCAAGCAATACACCTTGTTCTGCTAGAGTTTGGCGAATCTGATCGGCTTTGGCATAATCTTTATTCTTTTTCGCATCCATGCGCTCAGCAATCATGTGCTCAATGACCTCATCACTTAAGTCATTGGCACCACTATGCTTGAAGTAGCTATCAGGCGAATGTTTCAATATACCTAACACATCGGCAAGCTGTAATAATAGTTTCGCAAAGCCTGACGCTTTTTGTTGATCATTTGTACGGTATTTATTGATCTCCTTAGCAATGGCAAACAATACTGGCAATGCTTCTGGTGTGTTGAAGTCATTATTCATTGCCTGCTTAAAGTCATTAATATACCGATCAGCTTCGGCTAATGCTATTGTGTTTTCAGTGACATCAATACCACGCAATGCCGTGTATAGACGCTCAACAGCGGCTTTTGCCTGATCTAAATTCTCTTTAGAGTAATTGATTTCACTGCGGTATTGTCCTGAAATCAAAAAGAAGCGAACCACTTCAGGATGGTACTCGGCAAGCACCTCTTTAATTGTGAAGAAATTATTCAATGATTTAGACATTTTCTCATCATCGATCTGAACCATGCCAGAATGCAACCAGTAATTGGCAAAGCTGCAGCCATTCGCGGCTTCTGATTGCGCGATTTCATTCTCATGATGTGGGAAACGTAAATCTGAACCTCCTGCATGAATATCAAAATTATCGCCTAATAGATTTTTAGACATTGCCGAGCACTCAATATGCCAACCAGGACGACCTTTCCCCCATGGCGAATCCCAACTTGGCTCACCAGCTTTAGCCGCTTTCCACAACACAAAGTCTAAAGGATTTTCTTTTTGCTCATTACTTTCAATTCGTGCACCAACACGCAAGTGCTCCAAGCTTTGTTTACTTAATTTACCATAGTCTTTGAATGCTTCGACACGATAATAAACATCACCATTGCCTGGGGCATAAGCAAAGCCTTTATCAATGAGGTTTTCGATCATCTGACACATTTCAGGAATCGTTTGCGTAGCTCGTGGATCAAAATCAGGCCGTAGAATATTTAAACGATCTAAATCGTCATACATGCTTTTGATTGTGCGCTCAACGAGTGCATCAGTTGATTCACCGTTTTCATTGGCTCGCTTAATGATTTTATCATCAATATCGGTAATATTGCGTACATAAGTCACATCGTAATTGCAAAAGCGAAAATAACGCACAATAACATCAAAGGCAATTTGCGTGCGTGCATGTCCAATATGACAATCATCATAAACCGTCATGCCACAGACATACATTTTTAATTTTTGTGGGTTAATCGGCTGAAAAAACTCTTTCTTTCCAGATAATGAATTGTATAAATAGATACTCATGAATCTTGCATTGGCATGGTTATAATAAATCTATGTTACCATCGCCTTAGCAAGGTTGAAATACACAATTCACAATTGCGTCATTTTATGCTTTAAGTTCAGGGACTGTTTGACCAATATCGTTATAAAATTCCTGCACAAACTCCTCAAAATGATCTTCATCTAAAGCTGTACGAATGTTTTTCATTAAACGTTGATAATACGTGATATTGTGAATTGTATTTAAACGCGCGCCCAAGCTCTCTTTGGTTTTATCCAAATGATGTAAATAACTTCTTGAGAAATTCTGACAAGTGTAACAATCACAACTCTCATCTAATGGTGCTGTATCTGTTTTATATTGACTGTTGCGAATGCGGATAACACCGCTTTTGACAAACAAATGACCATTTCGAGCATTTCTTGATGGCATCACACAGTCAAACATATCTACACCTCGGCGCACACCTTCAACTAGATCCTGTGGTTTACCAACACCCATTAAATAACGTGGTTTGTCTTCAGGCATTTGATGTGCTGTATGATCTAAAATACGAATCATATCAGGCTTGGGCTCACCAACAGACAAACCGCCAATTGCATAACCATCAAAGCCAATATCCGTTAGTGCTTTTAAGGATTGGTCACGTAGATGCTCATACATTCCACCTTGGATAATCCCAAATAAAGCCGATGGATTATCGCCATGTGCGATTTTGCTTCTTAATGCCCAGCGCATCGACAACTCCATTGATGCCTTTGTTTCAAGCTCTGTTGCCGGATACGGTGTGCATTCATCAAAACACATCACGATATCAGATCCTAGCTCACGCTGAATCTGCATTGATATTTCAGGATCTAAAAATACTTTTGAGCCATCAAGTGGCGAGCGAAAGGTAACCCCTTCCTCAGTAAGCTTTCTAAGAGCGCCTAAGCTAAACACTTGAAAACCACCAGAATCCGTTAATATCGGTCCTTGCCATTGCATAAAATCATGCAAATCACCATGCATTTTGACAATCTCAGTGCCTGGGCGCAACCATAAGTGAAAAGTGTTGCCAAGTAAGATTTCAGCACCCGTGGCTTTAACATCTTCAGGTGACAAAGATTTGACTGCACCATACGTGCCTACTGGCATAAACGCAGGTGTTTGTACCTGACCACGCTCAAATTGCAATGTGCCGCGACGCGCTTTGGCACTCTTTTTTAATAAAGTAAATTTCATGTTATGCGACCACTATCGACAATAAAGGGCTCATAATATACGCTCAGATAAAAAGGGGAAATGTTATTTTAATGATTATTCTAAAATAGCGATCATATCTTCAATGGGGCGCGCAATCGCCGCCTTGGTTTCTGTCTCCAATATTGGGCGCTGCATTAATTTAGGTGTTTTCACTAGAATCTCTGCAATTTCACTATCTGATAGTTCTTCAACATCATTGATATTTAAAGTTTTAAAATCATCATCACTACTGCGAATAAGCATATGTTTGGCAGCGGTCAACTTCTCTAAAATTCGCAATATATCTGTTTGAGATAACGGCGTATTGAGATATTCAATCACTTCGATTTCATAATTATTTTGCGTTAAAAACGCTAATGCCGCACGCGATTTACTGCACCGTGGGTTGTGGTATAGCTTATACATATCAATTATCCAAATGAATTTTCTAATGTTGTTAATACTAATTTTATTTGGCACCGCAAACAACAATTTTTGGGTCTTTTGAATCAATACTCATACTATCATCTAGCTATACAATGGTAAATTTGGCGAAGAAGTACTTATCAACTCTCAGAATTAAACTTAATTTGAACTTATTTGCATATTGCGCTTGATTTTAAACTTTTTTAGAACATAATAAGCGATAGATCAACGGCAATGAGATAAGTTCATGTTAAATAACAAAGAACAGCAGGTTTTAAACATTATCCAAAGTTTTCAGGTTGAAAATGGCTACTCACCAACATTTAGTGATATTGCAGACGCTTTAAATCTCAAATCAAAAGCCACAGTTTCTTACTACATTAAAGCGCTCAAAGAAAAGGGCTATATCCACATCCCTAAAGGTAAGCGCAAGCATATTGAAATTATTGATCAAGCAGATAATGAGCAGCATAACCTTCTTCATTTACCATTGGTCGGTACGATTGCCGCAGGTTTACCATTAGAAGCGTATGAGGTGATAGAAACCATTGATTTATCTGAACTTTTGCATATGCCTGATCGTTATTTATTAAAAATATCGGGCAACTCAATGCAAGACAGTGGCATCTTGGATGGTGATTTAGTGCTGATTCAAAAACAACACATTGCCCGCAATGGTCAAATTGTCGTGGCATTAATCGATGAAAAAGAAGCCACGTTAAAAGAATTTAAAATGCAGGATAATAAAACTGTAACACTTATTCCCCACAATAAAGACCTCCCGCCGATGATCTATCCTGCGCATCGCGTGAGCATTCAAGGTGTTTACTTGGGAATGCGCTTGGATAGGTCATTTTTGCTATAGAAAAAGAGAAGGAGAAAATCATGCTGAAATTTAACAATCAAATCAGTTATACTTTGCAGTTGAGTAAATATGAACAAAAACATTATGAGCAACGCCGCCAAGCGCTCAAGCAGCGTTTGTATCAAAGCGTATAATGTCAACTGAATTAAATTAATATAAAAATAAACTAGGAGGGTTTATGAAACATTCATCTTCATTTGAAAATAATTTGCGGCATACCGAGCTTAAGCTTGAGGCTGAAGAAATGCTAAGTGCCGGTGTACCTTTATCGGTGATTGCTAAAACATTAGACCTAAAAATTAGCGATATTTTAGACTTACAATAGCACAAGACAATGTATGAATTCACCGGCGCTAACCTCTGCTAAAGAAACTCTGAAATTAAGTGATTTTTTAGCGCAAATTAAACAAGTCATTGATGAGCGATTTAAAGGTCATTATGGTTATTGGGTGCGTGGCGAAATCTCGCAATGGCAAAAAAATGCAGGACATTTCTATGGTGAACTGGTTGAGTTTGACGATAACACTCAACAAATAATTGCCAAAGTACGCGTTAATATGTGGGCAAACACGGCAATTAAGATTAATGCTAAATTCCAACGCAGCACAGGTGAGTCGTTAAAGTCAGGATTGAAAGTATTGCTTTTAATCGAGCCGAGCTTTCATCAAGCCTTTGGCTTAAGTCTTAATATTCTTGATATTGATCCAAATTTCACCTTGGGTGATCGCCAAGCGCGCAGACAAGCTATTTTGACTCGATTAGAGCAAGAGGAATTGCGTCATAAAAATCTTAATCTTACGACACCTACTGATTTCACACATGTTGCCGTAATATCAAGCAAGCATGCCGCAGGGCTTCAAGATTTTTTTACTGAAGCGGAACTTTTACATAAGCATCACTTATGCCAATTCGATATCTATCATGCTAGCATGCAGGGTAAAACTTGTGCGACTGATATCACCGTGCAGCTACGTACGATTTACAAAGCGATTAAAGCGCATCAAAAAAACTATGATTGTATCGTTATTATACGTGGCGGAGGTGCTGAATCTGATCTTGATGGCTTTAATTACTTTGAACCAGCAAATGCAATTTGTCATATGCCGATTGCGGTTTTTACAGGCATTGGACATAAGCGTGATCAAACGGTACTTGATGAGCTTGCCAATAAAAGCTTTGATACCCCATCCAAAGTAATCCAATTTATTAAAGAAAATATCCTTACCAAAGCGCAAAATGCACAAAAGCATTTTGACTTCACCATTAGCCAAGCACGACACTGGGTGCAGCACCATCATAAAGACGTTGAATCTAAACACGCTGCAGCACAACAGCTTATAAAAACAACGCTTAATCATCACAAAACCATTTATGCGCACTATTTCCAATTAATTATAAGCTTTTCAAGGGAAACCTTAAGTTATCAAAAACAACTGCATGAGCGCCACTACCATGAGCTAATGCAATTAACACATCGCTATACACGTATTGCACAAAGCAATATCGAATATATTGCAACGCATGTGAATACGTTAACGAAAGCCTTACTGCAAAAGCATACATTTCAAATTAGCCACTGGCATGCCAATACATTCACACAGGCAAAAGCAGCTCTAGAATACGCCAACAACACTATTCAAATACAATATAAGTCAATTTTAAACGCTTCAATTGAGCCAACACTCAAGCGCGGCTTTAGCCTAACGAGTTGTGACGGGAAATATATGACCTCTGCCCAAAGTGCCAAAAGCTGTGATAAACTCACCATTCATTACCACGATGGGCAAATAGCAGCAGAGATTACAAATGACAAATAAAACTAAAACGTATGCCGAAAATTATGCCATTTTAGAAGAGATAAACTACCAGCTTCAGCAGGGACAAAACAATCCCAATATGATTGATGAACTTGCCCCGATGTTGGAGAAAGCATCCAAGAGCTATTTGGTTTGCAAAGAGCGTATTGCTGCTGCTGAGAGGTTTATCGCTGAATTTGAGAATAAAAATAATTTATAAAGCGCCACGTTGCACTTCATTTCCAGCAGCATCGTGCTACCATGACACCATTACTACTTCCCTTGATGAGCTTTCTGTGTTGTTGCGACAATTAAACAGTTTGTTGTTGTTATTGATGTTTGTGCTAATGGGCTTTTCTGGCACGAATAGTTTGCCAGCAAAAAATAATTTCACTGACTTTAACCTCTTTAGTTCGCCTGAACAATCCTTTAGTCAACTAAGCGTTACTGACACCCAGAGCAAAGGTGAAATAGCCTTGTGTTGGCGTATTCCCAAAGGACAGTATCTTTATAAAAACAAAATTAGCATACAGCTGCAGCATGCTGATCAAGCAAAGCTCGGTGAGGTTTACTTCCCTCCGGCAACGACACACCCTGTGTTTGAAAATGAGCCCGTGTATACCAATCAATTATTATTGCGTATCCCGTTGTCAGGTGAAATAACATCTAAAAGTAAGCTCGAGGTTAAATACCAAAGTTGTGATAATAATTTATGCCACTTGCCACAAGTCAAAGAAATCACCATTGATCAAAGTGTATTGCCCTATGAGCAAAATGACTTTAACTGGTTAGGCATTTTAGCACTTCTTGGCATTGGCTTATTACTTGCATTCACACCTTGTGTTTTACCGATGTTGCCAATTATCAGCGCCATCGTTGTCGGTAAAAATCACAGTAAATTTTACAGCTTTCTGTTAGCGCTTTCCTATGTGCTAGGGATGTCCGTAATGTATGCCATTTTAGGTATCATTATTAGTAGCATCGGGCTGTCTTTCCAGATTTTCTTTCAACAAGCTTGGGTGATTATCTTACTTTCTTTATTATTTGTGGTATTAGCGCTATCAATGTTTGGGGCTTTTCAAATTCAACTGCCTCAAGCGCTTAGCGCGCGCCTTGGACAGTCACAACACAATATTAAAACCGGTGGCATATTCGCAAGTTTTCTCATGGGAGCAATTGCAAGCTTAGTATTATCACCTTGCACATCAGCACCTTTAATTGGTGTGTTAACGACCATTGTACAAACAGGCGACATCCTCTACGGTGGAGTAGCACTTTTTGCGCTAGGCTTTGGTATGGGTATACCACTTATGTTTATTGCGCTTGGGCTTAAGCGCTTTGTACCGAAATCGGGCGCATGGATGCAGGAAATTAAAGTCATTTTTGGCTTTGCCATGTTGGCAATGGCAATTTTCCTTATAAGCCGCATTGCTCTATTAGCAACTATTATTTTTAGCCTATATGTTCTATTAATTAGCGCTTATTTTCTCTATCTTGTTTACGCATCTGTTATATCCGAATTTATTCAACAAAAAACCAAACATTTTATCGCGGTAATTATGCTATTTTTGGCGCTGTTAACCGTAGTGGCTAATCACACCCTAAACACCACAAATAGACCAAGTACAGCCTCTACACAAAACGACTTCACTACAGTTTTTAACAACCAAGAGCTCAAGCGACAAGTCGATTTAGCATTAAAAACACATCAATATGTTTTAATTGATTACTTTGCACACTGGTGTGAGAACTGTTTAAAGCTTAAAGCGATTTTGCTATCGCCTGCTATGCAAGAGTACTTTAAGAAAAATAAGATCAAGGTTATTAAGGTGGATGTTTCAGACTATAACGCTAATAGCACAGAGCTGCTTAAAACGGCGAACGTATTAGGTTTACCAACACTTATTTTGCGCAATCAACAAAACAGTGAAATTAAGCGCATTGCTGGGGTAGTTGATATTAATACATTGAAGCAGCAGTTTAATACAGTGCTCTCACAACGGCATATTAAGCCTGCAAATAATTCACGATTGGAACAGCTCAACCTTTAATTCAGCAACGTTGCGTTCTTCAGTATCAAAGCTTATGCCAATAAGGTAGATGGGCTTAGCTAGAGCGAGATATTTTTCGGGATATTTTCTTGATTTGATCTGTTCTATCGCGGTCTTAGCATCACCTAGTTTAGCGAGTTTAAACTCGATAATGATAATTTTGTCATCCATTATTATTGTTAAATCGAGCTTGCCATGATTGGTGACGTCCTCTGGTATTGTGTCATAGCCCAAAGCGCTTAAGAAACTATAGACTATGCTGGCATAAAACCCTTCATATTGATCGATCTGGTTGTTGCGATACCAATCATGTGGAACAGAGGAAAAGTGACTGCTTAAAATCAGTTTTAAGTCGTCAAAACTGCCTTGTTCAAGACTGTTAACTAAACGACCAAGTATAAAATCTTTGTTATCTGTGGTTGTGCCAATATTGGCAAGAGATTCATTTAGGCTTGATTTCACTTCATAATTAGGATAGCCCAAGCGATATGCCATGCGATTGCCGCGTGCTGTTATTTCTTTGATGGTTAAATAACCTGTTTGAAAAAGTAAAGTGGCGATCGGCATATCGTTAATATCAAACTTCGATAACATGGTTTCACTGACAACAAGATCTTCTAAGTTAGGGATAAAGTAACGATTTTGTTGGATCATCTTAACCAAAAAAGCAGGTGTCGCCGTTTCAAACCAATAGCTTTGATAACGATAGCCGCCATCAATGAATAGTAGAATATCAAATGGGTTGTAAACTCTTTGTGTCTTTTCACCAGCAAAGTTATAGCCGTTGTACCACTTCTTAAGATGTATTAAATCAACATTGCCAGCGGTTAAATAGTCTTTAAAAGAGTGTTCTAGCTCAGATTGATTGTAACCGCAAATGTCGGCGTAACGTTGGTCTAGAGTGATATCTTTTAAATTATTGAGTTCACTAAAGATACTGATTTTAGTAAAGCGTGATACGCCGGTTAACATTGCAAATTGAATATTAACATCCTGAGACTTGATCACGCTATAGAAGTTTCTAAGGCGTTGACGCATCGCTTTTGCAATCTCTGTATTGTCGATATTATCAAGTACTGGTTTGTCATATTCATCGACGAGGATAACAACTTTACGGTGATTTTTGGCAAGTTGTTCAATTAAATAAGCAAAGCGACTGCTGATTTCGCTGTAGACGTTCTCTATTTGGTAGCTTTGATAATATTCATCTAAGAAGCGCATGATTTTGGCATCTAACTCTGCTGTTGAGGCAGCATTGCCCTCACCAAAGGTAAAGTGCAGTACAGGGTATTGCACTTGCCAGTCCCAGTGTCTCTCTATAAATAGATCATTAAACAGCTCTTTATTGCCTAGAAAAAGTTGTCTGATGGTGTCGATAAGTAGCGATTTCCCAAAGCGTCGTGGTCGTGATAAGAAGTAATATTTCCCTCTATCTACCAGGTTGTAGATATGTTGCGTCTTGTCGATATAGAGATGGTCATTGCTGATGACTTCTGCAAAACCTGAGATACCAATTGGAAGTTTTTTCATGTGATCTATGCTGGCTTTTTAAAAATTAGAAGCAATCTTAGCCTGTTAATACTATATACTCAAGTCAAACGAACGTGAGCAATAAGGTGAGAAATAATAACGGTTGCTATTTGCCTTGTTTTTTGTGGAGAGTGGTCTGTGATTAAGTGTTTTTAAAGCACTATCACAGCGAAAATATGACTTTCGCCGAGAAAATTACTTAACGATTTGTATTAAGTAGCGCATAATGTCATGCGTTTTAAATCTAAAAAGCATTAAAAACATGGCAAGGAAATATTTTGGCACCGATGGTGTGCGCGGGAAAGTAGGCGTTAATCCTATTACTCCAGAATTTGCAATGAAGATGGGTAATGCGGTAGGTCAAGCACTTCGTGAAAAAGGCTTGCCGCTTGTGGTCGTTATCGGTCAGGATACTAGACGTTCCTCGGATATGTTAAAGGCTGGATTTGTTGCAGGGATCACTGCTGTGGGTGTCAATGTGATTAATTTAGGCATGGTACCAACACCGGTTGTCGCCTTTATGGTGCCGGTTTTTAAAGCTGGAGCCGGAGTCGTCTTAAGTGCGTCACACAATCCATTTTATGATAATGGGATTAAACTGTTTTCGCCTGAAGGGCACAAACTGCCTGATGATGTTGAATATCAGATTGAGCGCTATATTGATGAGGCGTTTTACTATCAGCCAGAAGGTGAGTTTGGTGAGATATATAGTCAGATCAATGAAGTTGAACCCTATATCAAGCATTGTTTGAGGTTATTTGCGGATCAGATTAATTTGAGTGACAAAAAAATCATTGTTGATTGCGCTAATGGCGCACTGTTTCGTGTCGCCAAAGAAGTATTTGCGCATTTGAATTTAAATGTTATCGATATAGCCTCAAATCCAGATGGTTTAAATATTAATGAAAATTGTGGTGCGGTGCATTTGGATGCATTAAAAACGGCTGTCGTCAATCAAAACGCTGATTTAGGCATTGCCTTTGATGGTGATGGTGATCGCATAATGCTTGTTGATGAGACTGGCTGCGTGATCGATGGTGATGATATTTTACTGGCGCTAGCAAAATATAATGAAAATATACTGGGTGTGGTTGGTACGGTGATGACGAATCTTGCGATTGAGCAGGAATTTTTAAAGCTTAATTTGCCATTTAAGCGTGCTAAAGTTGGTGATCGCTATGTGATGGAGCTGTTGCTTGAAAATAATTGGGCGCTTGGTGGTGAGTCTTCGGGGCACATTATTGATCTTCGGTATAACTCAACCGGTGATGGGTTGATGGCGGCATTGCAAATATTGGCATTATTAACAAAGGTCAATAAACCTTTATCAGCACTTATGAGTAGTCAAAAAATGCCACAGTTAATGATCAATGTCCCATTAGCAAAGAAGCTTGATGCTAATGATATGAGTCTATTGATCGAAGATGTCAGTTTTGTGGAGAAAACCTTAGGCAGTGATGGCCGTGTGGTATTGCGCCCTTCGGGTACTGAGTCAGTATTGCGTGTAATGGTTGAAGCAAAAACAGTTGATCTTACTAAGAAATGGGTGGATTATCTGGTTGAAAAAGTTAAAGAAAAGTTAAATGGTTAATATGGAGTAATAATGAGAAAGCAAATTATTATTGGCAACTGGAAGATGAATGGCTCATTATTGTCAATTAAGAGTCTGTGTGAGTCACTAAATAAATTGTCAACAGACTCGCTTTCTGCCGATATGGCAGTGTGTGTGCCTAATGTCTATTTGCCGTATGTTAGCGACAATATCAAAGGCGTCGCTCTTGGAGTGCAAAATGTTAGCCAATATGACAACGGTGCTTATACTGGCGAGATTAGTGTGAGTATGCTTAAGGATTTTAATTGCCAATATGCTATTGTCGGGCACTCCGAGCGTCGCGCGCTATTTGGTGAGAGTAATATGGATGTCGCGTTAAAGGCTAAAAAAGCAACTGAAGCGGGGCTTTGCGCTGTTGTTTGCGTTGGTGAGACTTTGCAAGAAAGAACGTCAGGTCAGCTTGAGGAAATATTGAAGACTCAGCTTAGTACGGTATTAAATGAGCTGACACTCAATCAATTGAGAAATGTTATCATTGCTTATGAACCAGTATGGGCGATTGGTACAGGGCTTGCGGCAACGGCATCACAAGTCCAAGAAGTCCATGCCTACCTGCGTTCGATCGTCACAAACTTCCATGTTGAGCTTGCTAAAAATATCAAAATTATATATGGTGGCAGCCTTAAACCATCGAATGCTGATGAGATATTGAAGTTGGCTGATGTTGATGGTGGTTTGATAGGCGGTGCTTCTCTTTGTGGGAAGGACTTTGGTGAAATTGTTAAACATGCAAAAGCAGTTAAAAATGCAAAGCATGTAAAATAGGCAAAGCGAATAAATGTTAGCGTTAGTTATCACTGTACATATTATTGTTGCGATATTGATTGTTGGATTGATATTATTGCAACAAGGTAAAGGAGCAAGCATGGGGGCCTCATTTGGGTCAGGTGCATCACAAACTGTATTTGGTAGCCGAGGAGCGGCGCCATTTATGTTTAAGTTCACAGCTTTTTTAGTCGCTGTTTTCTTTGTCACAAGCGTGAGTTTAAGCTATATTGGCAAACAGAATGCAAAGGGCGCTGAGACTCAGACATCAAGCGGGGTGTCGCAAGCTGATTACCAAAAACAGCAAGCAGCGCAACAGGCTTTGATTGATCAGGCTAAAGCAACTGATACAAAAGAAAACAAAGGTACAGCAACACTTCCAGTGAGCAATCTTCTAAAAGCACCAGCAGCGACAACGTCAAACACTAATGATGATTCAAAGCAGGCAGTTGATGTGAAGAATGCAACAACTAAAGAAAAAGAAGCGGTACCCTCAACTAAATAGTTAAAGTAGGGTTTTTGATTGGTAAGGGCTATGCTGCTTATGGGCTTGTAGCGATTTGTCAAAGGCTGTTTATAGTAAAGTTAAGTTTATTTTGCCAAAGTGGTGGAATTGGTAGACACGCCATCTTGAGGGGGTGGTGAGCAATGCTCGTGCGGGTTCGAGTCCCGCCTTTGGCACCAAAAACGAGGATATAGGCATGTTGCAATATAGTGTATATCATGAGTTTTTGCCGATTTTGATTTTCCTCATTGTGGCGATTGCTATCGCATCAGCAATGGCGATTGGCGGCAAAATGCTATCAATTATTGTTGGGGTGCATAACCCGAACCCTGAAAAAAACGCACCATTTGAGTGCGGATTTGCTGAATTTGAAGATGCGCGCATCAAGTTCGATGTGCGTTTTTATTTGGTTGCTATTTTATTTTTAGTTTTTGATCTTGAAGTCGCTTTTATGATCCCTTGGGGTGTGCTAGTGCGCGATAGTGGTGCTGGTGGGATTTCTTGGGCAGCTTTCATTGCGATGATGATATTCTTGTTTATTTTACTAATTGGATTTATCTATGAGTGGAAGAAAGGGGCGCTAGAATGGGAGTAGAAGAAGGCATTAATAATAACAAAGGCTTTATCACTGCTAGCGCTGACTCTTTAGTCAATTGGGTGCGTACAGGGTCTTTGTGGCCAGTAACTTTCGGTCTTGCTTGTTGTGCGGTTGAAATGATGCACGCGGGAGCCGCGCGTTATGATTTGGATCGTTTTGGTATTGTATTTCGTCCGAGTCCGCGCCAATCAGATGTGTTGATTGTTGCCGGTACTTTGTGTAATAAGATGGCGCCAGCCTTGCGTAAAGTCTATGACCAGATGCCTGATCCTAAATGGGTGATTTCAATGGGGTCTTGTGCCAACGGTGGCGGTTATTATCATTATTCTTATTCCGTAGTTAGAGGTTGTGATCGCATTATGCCGGTGGATATCTATGTGCCTGGTTGCCCACCAACGGCTGAAGCGCTTATCTATGGTATTATTCAGTTACAAAATAAAATCAAACGTACTAATACAATTGCGAGGAAATGACGATGTCGTTAACGCAAGAATTTATCGATGATTTAAAAAATGACTTCAACAGTCAATTTATCTCAACAGCTTTTCAACACGATGAGCTTACCGTTGAAATTGCCAAAGACAATCTCATCAAAGTGATGACACGTTTAAAGAATGTATTCAAATTTGAACAACTTATTGATGTTACTGGTGTTGATTACCTAAGCTTTGGCGAAGATCAGTGGAAGACACAAAGTGCGACCAGTAGTGGTTTCTCGCGCGGCGTTGTTCAAGGCGAGTTACTACATAAAGAACCCAATAAAGGCAAAAAACGCTTTGCGGTGGTTTATCACTTAATGAGTTTGGCGCTTAATATTCGTTTGCGTGTTAAGGTTTACTTAGATGAATTTGATCTGATGTTACCAAGCGTTGTCGATATTTGGCCTGCGGCAAATTGGAGTGAACGTGAAGCGTTTGATATGTTTGGCTTTATTTTTACAGGACATCCTGATTTGCGTCGAATACTGACAGATTACGGCTTTGTAGGTCATCCGTTTAGAAAAGATTTCCCACAAAGTGGCTATGTTGAGATGCGTTATGATGAAACGCAAAAACGTGTGGTTTATGAACCAGTAGAAATTGATCCGCGTGTTAATGCGCCTAAGGTTATTCGTCAAGATAACCGTTACTTAGATGAACAGTAGTTGAGAATGCTATGGCAGAATTTAAAAACTATACAATGAACTTTGGTCCGGTGCATCCGGCAGCTCATGGAGTATTGCGTTTGGTATTAGAACTTGATGGTGAGGTCGTTGTTCGCGCTGATCCTCACGTTGGTCTATTGCATCGTGGTACCGAGAAGTTGGCTGAGTCAAAACCATATAACCAAAGCATTGGCTATATGGATCGCTTAGATTACGTATCAATGATGTGTAATGAGCATGCTTATGTCTTGGCAATTGAAAAGCTTCTTGAGATCGAAGTACCAAAACGTGCGCAATATATTCGCGTGATGTTTGCTGAGATTACGCGTATTTTGAATCACTTATTATGGACGGCAGCTAATAGTTTGGATTTAGGGGCAATGACCATGTTTCTTTACGCGTTTCGTGAACGTGAAGACCTTTTTGATTGTTATGAGGCTGTTTCAGGGGCAAGAATGCATGCGACTTATTTCCGCCCAGGTGGTGTTGCGCGTGATTTACCGTTAACCATGCCTAAGTATGAAAAATCTCGTTTCACGTCAAAGCGTAAATTAAAAGCAATTAATAAAAATCGCCAAGGCTCATTGCTTGATTTTATTTGGGATTTTACCGAGCGTTTTCCAAAGTGTGTCGATGAGTATGAAAACCTGTTAACAAATAATCGCATCTGGAAACAGCGCACGGTTGGCATTGGTGTGGTAACGCCAGAACGTGCCAAGGCATTAGGCTTTGGTGGTCCAATGTTAAGAGGCTCTGGTGTAGCTTGGGATCTTCGTAAAAAACAACCATATGATGTCTATAGTGAGCTAGATTTTGATATTCCAGTTGGTAGCCATGGTGATTGCTATGATCGTTATTTAGTACGCATGGCAGAGATGCGCGAATCCAATAAAATTATTCGTCAATGTGTGGAATGGTTACGTCACAACGAGGGCCCTATTATGGCGCCAAATCATAAAGTGACTCCGCCTAAGCGCGATGAAATGAAAAACAGTATGGAGGCGTTGATTCACCATTTTAAATTATTCTCTGAGGGCTATTGTGTGCCTGAAGGTGAAGTATATGTGGGAACAGAGCACCCAAAAGGTGAATTTGGAATTTACTTGGTATCAGATGGCGCCAATAAACCTTATCGTCTAAAGATTAGAGCGCCAGGCTTTACCCATTTAAGTGCGATGAATGAAATGTTAAGCGGGCATATGTTATCCGATGCCCCGGCAATTATTGCGACACAAGATATTGTGTTTGGCGATGTAGATAGATAATTAAGGTTTGTCTATGTTAGAGAATAAGTTAGATAAAAAAGAGATATTTTCACCTCAAGTCACTGAGTTGCTAGAAAATTGGGAAAAGCGTTATCCTGCTAATCAGAAGCGCTCAGTCATTATCCCTGGGTTGCATGTGTTACAGGACTACAATAATGGCTATTTAACTGAAGAGCTAATGGATAAGTTAGCACTTTATTTGGGTGTGCCTGCAGCTTCAGTCTATGAAGTGGCAACTTTCTATAGCATGTACGATCTTAAAAAAGTGGGCAAACATAAGTTAAATGTATGTACCAATCTTTCATGCATGTTAAATGGTGCTAAGAAAATCATGACGCACATTGAAAATAAGCTTGGTATTAAAGCAGGGCAAACAACGGCGGATGGTAGAATTACCCTGAAATCTGTTGAATGTCAGGGTGCATGCTGTGGTGCGCCAATGTTGGAGGTGGATAAGGTTTTTTATGAGAACTTAACCATTGCAAAAGTCGATCAAATTATTGATTCTTTGGAGTAGCAGATGGCGAATGAAGTATGTTTTAGAACCCTGCACCTTGAACGACCGTGGTCATTAAAGTCTTACGAGTCAATTGGCGGATACTCTTATTGGAAAAGAATTCTTGATGAGAAGATTCCACCTGAAGTCATTATTGAAGAGCTTAAAAAATCAGGTCTACGTGGGCGTGGTGGTGCGGGCTTCCCAACGGGACTTAAGTGGAGCTTTATGCCGCGCAATTTACCAGGTCAGAAGTATGTTGTATGTAACTCCGATGAAGGTGAGCCAGGAACATGCAAAGATCGCGAGATTTTGCGCAACAATCCCCATCAGTTAATCGAAGGCATGGCAATTGCCGGTTATGTCACGGGTGCTACAGTCGGTTATAACTATATTCGTGGCGAGTTTTATGAGCCGATTGCACGTTTTGAAGCAGCTTTAAATGAAGCCCGTGCGATGGGTCTGATCGGATTTAACCTGCGTAGTTCAGGTGTTGATTTTAATTTATATTGCTCAATCGGGGCAGGCGCTTATATCTGTGGTGAAGAAACAGCATTGCTTAATTCACTGGAAGGGCGTAAAGGTCAACCGCGATTTAAGCCACCATTTCCAGCCAATAAAGGTTTATATGATTGTCCTACCAATATTAATAATACGGAAACGTATGCCTCAGTGCCGCCGATACTAGAGCACGGTGGTGAGTGGTTTCAGAAAATGGGCACAGAGAAAAGTGGTGGTACTAAGCTTTTTTGTGTTTCAGGACATGTGAATACGCCAGGTGTCTTTGAAATTGGGTTAGGTACGCCATTTAAAGACTTGCTCGCAATGGCAGGTGGCGTGCGTAATAATAAAAAAATCAAAGCAGTAATCCCAGGTGGTAGTTCGTGTAAGATCCTAACCGGTGATGAGATGCTGTCTTTAACGATGGATTATGAAGCTATTGGTCAAGCAGGCTCAATGTTAGGTTCAGGTGCAGTTGTTGTGCTTGATGAAGATACTTGTATGGTCGAGTTATTAGCGCGCTTAGCTGAGTTTTATTATGAAGAATCCTGTGGGCAATGCACACCATGTCGTGAAGGCACAGGCTGGTTGGCAAGAACCTTAGAGCGTATTTTGCACGGTGAAGGCAAGCCAGAAGACATTGATAATTTAGCACGTGTCGCCTCAAATATTGAAGGCAATACGATTTGTGGTTTAGGTGATGCTGCGGCGTGGCCAGTACAAAGCTATATTAAAAAATTCAGACATGAATTTGAGTATATGATTGAACATAAGCGCAGTATTGTCGGTGCTTAACAATAGTGAAACTCTATGGTTCATTTGAGCGTAGGGTTAAAAATAAACGTAATTGATGAAGGGTGACTCCCGTGTCAGAAAAAGAAGCAACAAAACAACTTAAGATCGAGATCAATGGTCAGCCGTATGCGGCAAACCCCGGTGAGATGATTATTCAGATCGCTGATCGGCATGGTATTTATATTCCGCGCTTTTGTTATCATAAAAAGCTTTCGATAGCAGCCAATTGCAGAATGTGTCTTGTCGAAGTTGAAGGGGCAAGAAAACCATCTCCAGCGTGCGCGACACCGATTATGGATGGCATGAAGGTTTTTACAAAATCACCAACAACACTATCTTATCAAAAGAAAGTCATGGAATTTTTGCTGATTAATCATCCGCTTGATTGTCCTATTTGTGATCAAGGTGGCGAATGTGAGCTGCAAGATGTTGCGATGGGCTATGGCAATGACGTCTCCAAATATAATGAAACTAAGCGCGTATTTGATGATCCAAGTTTGGGGCCGTTAGTCGCAACGGATATGACGCGTTGTATTCAATGTACGCGTTGCGTGCGCTTTGGTGAAGAAATCAGCGGTGACAAAGAGCTTGGAGCGATGGGCAGAGGGGATCATACGCAAATTGGCACCTATGTTGCCAAAACAGTTAACTCAGAGTTGTCAGGTAATATCATTGATTTGTGTCCAGTGGGTGCGTTAACGTCTAAGCCCTTTAGATTCCACGCACGTGCTTGGGAGCTTATGCAATATGCAACAATTTCAGGTGCTGATTGTGTTGGTGCAAACATCTACGCGCATACGCGTCGTAATCAACTGATGCGTGTTGTGCCAAAAGAAAACGAAAGCATTAATGAAACATGGATTGCAGATAAGGATCGCTTCGCTTATACCGGTATTTATGCCGAAGATCGTGTCACTCAACCGATGATTAAAAAAGCAGGTGCTTGGGTCGATGTGTCTTGGGAAGAAGCGCTTGATTTTGTTAAAGTAGCCATTGAGCAAACCAAGGCACAAGATGGCGTTAATGCAATTTCAAGTTTAGCTTCGGATTCAATAACCACAGAAAGTTTATATCTTATCCAAAAACTGATGCGTCAAGTTGGATCAAACAATATTGATACGCGCTTAATGCAAGGTGCGCATGCCTCAACATTGCATACAGGTATCGGATTTGATTGCGAACTAGCTGAAATTGAAAATGCTGATATCACATTATTGGTTGGCAGTTATTTGCGTAAAGAGATACCATTGATCAATCACCGTGTGCATAAATCGGTGAAAAATGGTGCTAAGGTTTTGGCACTCAATAGTCAGGAATATGACTTCAACTATGCAGTTCAGACGACACAAGTTGAAGCCAATGAAATGGTTTATGCGTTGGCAAATATAGTGAAAGCCGTGGCACAAAAAATCTCGCAACCAATAGCGTCTGAGATAGTTAATAAGACCGTTGAAACACTAGAGATTTTGCCTGAGGTGGAAGCTTTAGCAACAGCGCTGGTATCTTCTGAAAAACCAGTGATGATTTTAGGTTTCGATGCGATATTAAATAAAGACTTTGCTGAAATTTACGCGTTATTTATTGAGCTTAAAACATTGCTTAATGCCAAAGGTGGCGTGCTTAGTTTTGGTGCTAATGCCAAGGGCGCATTACTCGCAGGAGTAGCAAGTGAGTATTTGCCAGGCGCTAATGAAAACTTACAACAAGGCATGAATGCAGAAGCGATATTGAGTAATAAAACCAAATTGTTATTAAACTTTGGTGTTGAGCCTGAGTGTGATTCGCCACTAGGGAAAGAATCCTTAACAAGACTTCAAGAGATTGATATCGTGGCAGCATTTACAAGCTATGCAACTGCTGAGATGTTTGAATATGCGGATATCATACTGCCGATTACCACACATTTTGAAGAAGATGGTTCATTTGTGAATATCGCTGGACAAACACAGTGCTTTAAGGCAGTTATCCCGCCGTATGAAGACAGCAAACCTTTGTGGAAGATCTTGCGTGTATTAGCGAACCTATTGAGTCTAGAGGGCTTTGATTACCAAACAGTTGACGAGGTTTATCAGGAGTTTACGACACATGAACAGGCTGATTTAAAAGTTGATGTCGATGGATTGTTTAAAAACGGCTTAACAGCATTGACTGAAGGTTATCATGTGACACCATGTGTGTCGATGTATTGTACAAATTCGTTATTAAGACGTGCTAAACCATTACAAGCGACGAAAGATGCTTATTATGCGCAAAGCTTGCGTGTATCAAATGAGTATGCCGCAGCACATGAGATAGATACATCGGGTCGTGCTATTGTCAAGCTTGATGATAAAGCATACGAGATTGATCTTATCGTTGATGGAGCATTAGCCAAAGAAACGATAATCGTGCCGTTTCAGCTTATGCCGACTTGTGGCAAAGCTTGGGCAAATGTTACAATCACGCCAATTAAACAGACGGTGGTAAACGCATGATTTTAGATATTATCTGGATTGTTCTAAAGATCTTATTAATCGTTATCCCTTTGATTTTGGTTGTGGCTTATTACACGTATGCTGAGCGTAAAGTTATTGGTTACATGCAAGATCGTATTGGCCCTAATCGTGTGGGTTCTTTTGGTTTATTACAACCCATCGTTGACGCGGTTAAGTTATTGCTTAAAGAAATTATTATTCCAGCGAAATCAAACCGCTATTTGTTTTTTGTGGCACCAATGCTCGCTTTTGCACCTGCTTATACTGCATGGGCCGTCATTCCATTTGATAAAGGTATCGTGTTGGCGGATATCAATGCTGGTGTATTGTATATTCTGGCGATGACCTCAATTGCGGTATATGGTGTCGTTATTGCCGGCTGGGCATCTAACTCAAAATATGCGATGTTTGGTGCACTGCGTGCAGCAGCACAGGTTGTGTCCTATGAGCTTGCGATGGGTTTTGCCATCATCGGTGTATTAATTGCCGCAGGTTCACTTAATCTCAGCACAATTGTCGAAACACAACAAGGCGGTATTTGGCACTGGTATTTTATCCCGCTTTTTCCATTGTTTATTATTTATTTTATCTCAGGCGTTGCCGAAACAGGGCGTGCTCCCTTTGATGTGATCGAAGGTGAATCTGAGATCATTGCCGGACATCATGTTGAGTATTCAGGTGCGCGCTTTGCGTTATTCTTCTTAGCAGAATATGCCAATATGATTTTGATCAGCTTGTTAACTGCAGTTTTCTTTTTAGGTGGTTGGATTTCGCCATTTGAGAATATCCCTGTGCTTGACCAGTTCTTTAGTTTTGTGCCGGGGATGATCTGGCTGTTTTTGAAAACCGGTATTTTTATGTTTATGTATTTATGGATTCGTGCAACTTTCCCAAGATATCGCTATGACCAATTGATGCGATTGGGCTGGAAGATATTTATTCCGGTGACTTTAGTATGGGTTATTGTGGTTGCATTTATGGTTAAACTTGGCTTAGGTCCTTGGTGGTAGGAGATTTATTGATGTTTAAAGCAATTAAACGCTATTGTCAGACCTTTTTGCTATGGGAATTGTTAAAAGGTCTGAAGATTACCGGGAAACACTTTTTTACACGAAAAGTAACCGTGCAATACCCAGATGAGAAAACGCCGCAATCAGGACGTTTTCGCGGACTGCATGCGCTTCGTCGTTATGAAAATGGTGAAGAGCGTTGTATCGCGTGTAAATTATGTGAGGCCGTTTGTCCTGCATTAGCGATTACCATTGAAGCAGAGCCACGTGAAGATGGTTCAAGACGTACGACAAAATATGAAATTGATTTATTCAAATGTATCTTTTGTGGTTTTTGTGAGGAATCATGTCCCGTGGATTCTATCGTTGAAACACGTGTGTTTGAATACCACTTTGAAAAACGTGGTGAAAATATCATGACCAAAGCAAAGCTTTTAGCCGTTGGTGATAAATATGAAACCGAGATCGCGAAAGATCGTGAAGCAGACAGAGCATTTAGGTAGGGATCGATGAGTGTAAATATTATCTTTTATGTATTTGCCGCACTAACAGTGCTTGGCGCGCTATTAGTGATCAGTGCAAAAAACCCAGTGCGTGCAGTGATTGCCAAAGTCTTTACTTTCTTTGCCGCAGCAGGTGTTTGGCTAACAATGCAGCAGGAGTATCTTGCATTACTTTTAATCGTTGTTTATGTCGGCGCGGTTTTGGTGATGTTCTTGTTTGTGGTAATGATGTTGGATATTGATATCGTCATCAAACAGAAAAAGCTAGTATTCTACTGGCCAATTGTCATTTTATTGTGTGCGTGTTTAGCGGGACTTATTTCAATGGTGGTCAGTCATACCTTCGCTGATAGAGCAATGACCGATGGTTTAGGTACAGTTGAAAATCTAGGCCGTGAGATGTTCTCTGATAAATATCTCTATGCGTTTGAGCTTGCAGGTATGGTCTTGTTAGCGGCGATGGTATCAGCCATTACCTTGACTTTCCGTGGCAAAAAACCAGGCAATAAATCGATTAATCCAAGTCTGCAGATTCAAACACAAGCAAAAAATCGTTTAACGATGGTGAAAATGAAAGCAGAGAAAAGCACTAAAGCAGACGAATTAGCAAAAAAATCTGATCAGGGAGAACCTAAGAATGACTAGTATTCCGGTACCCATTACGCATTATTTGATTTTTAGTGCGATTATATTTTCGTTAAGTATTGCGGGTATTATTATGAATCGTCGCAATCTATTGATTTTATTGATGTCAATTGAGTTAATGTTATTGGCAGTCAATACGAATTTTATTGCTTTCTCAAGTATGCTGAAACAAAACACAGGTGATGTGTTTGTCTTCTTTATTTTGACGGTTGCAGCAGCAGAGGCCGCAATTGGTTTGGCGATTGTGGTTGTGTTATTTAGAACACGCAAAACAATCGATGTCAGTCAATTAAATACACTAAAGGGCTAAGACGATGGGAATTGATTTTATTATTGCCATTATTATCTTGGCACCGGCATTAGGTGCAATCGTTGCCGGCTTTTTCTCTAAAAAGGTGCAATTAACAGGTGTTAACTGCATTACGATTGGTTTGGTACTTTTATCATTTATTTTGAGTGTTATTCTGGCATTAGGCGTTTATTTGCACAATGACGTTTATACCGTGACCTACTTCAACTGGGCATTGTTCCCATCTTTAGGTATGACGGTTAGTTTCACTGTCGATAAACTATCTGTCTTTATGATGTTGATCGTAACATTTGTCTCAACATTAGTACATGTCTACTCAATTGGTTATATGAAAGGTGAAGCCGGTTATGCGCGCTTTTTTGCCTATATCTCGGGCTTCACATTTGCCATGCTTTGTCTGGTCATGGGTAACAACTTCTTGATACTCTTCTTTGGTTGGGAAGGGGTAGGGTTATTCTCATATCTCTTAATCGGTTATTACTTTGATAAAGACTCTGCCAATGAAGCAAGCTTACGCGCTTTTATCATTAACCGTGTCGGTGACTTAGGATTTTTACTTGGTATTGCTGCAGTGATTTATTACTGCAACTCAATCGATTACAGCACCGTATTCACAGCAGTTGCCAATCTTGATAATACACAAATGATTTCGTTCTTGGGTATGCAATTTAGCCCGATCACGTTGATGTGTGTGCTTCTGTTTATCGGGGCGATGGGTAAATCAGCGCAATTCCCGCTGCATACTTGGTTAGAAGGCTCGATGGAAGGCCCAACACCGATTTCTGCATTGATCCATGCCGCGACGATGGTCACAGCAGGTGTCTTTATGATTGCGCGCTTATCACCGATGTTTGTTCATTCGGCAACAGCATTAAGTTTTGTCATGATCATTGGCGCAATTACCTGTTTGTTTATGGGATTAATTGCGATTGTGCAAATGGATATTAAGCGGGTTATTGCTTATTGTACCTTGTCACAATTGGGTTATATGATGGTCGCTCAAGGCGCCTCAGGCTTTTCAATTGGTATGTTCCATTTGATGACACATGCGATGTTTAAAGCATTATTATTCTTAGCAGCCGGCTCGGTGATTGTGGCATTACATCATGAGCAAGACATGCGCAAGATGGGTGGTTTAAGAAAATATATGCCAGTGACCTATATCTGTATGATTATCGGTGGCTGGGCATTGGCAGCCATTCCACCGTTTGCCGGTTTCTTCTCAAAAGACTTAATTATTGATGCCGCAGCAACGACAACCTTGCCAGGACACGAGTTTGCTTATTATTTAGTATTAGCGTGTGCGTTTGTCACGTCCTTTTACACCTTTAGAATGATCTTTATGACATTCCATGGTCCAACACGAATGGATGCGCACACCAAGGCGCATGTCAAAGAATCGCCTTTGACTATTTTGATTCCATTGATTTTATTAGCGATTCCATCGGTATTTGCGGGGATGTTGTTTTTTGAACCGGCATTAACACCAAACCTTGCTAATGCACATGGCTTCTTTGGTAATACGATCGCACAATACTATGAACCTGCTTTAGGTAATATGACAGTTGTCGCAACCCTAGCACAAGAAGCAGCCACTAAAACGCCATGGGATTTCGTGATGCACTCTGTGCAAACACCTGCATTCTGGTTGGCAATTTCAGCACTGATTATGGCATATATCTTTTATGTCTTAGCCCCAAGTATTCCAAAAGCATTAGCCAACGTGCGCTCAGGGTTTGGTATTTTGCACTACATCCTTGTCAAAAAATACTTTATCGATGGCTTATATGATCTTGTGTTTGTTAAAGGTGTTGTACTGTTAAGTAAAGTGCTATGGGTTGTGATCGATATCTTTATGATTGATAAAGTTGCTGTTCAAGGCAGTGCGGATTTGATTTATTTTGCGGGCAAGAAGATGACACGTGTACAACGTGGGTTTTTGTTTGACTACGCTCTAGTGATGTTGATTGGTGTTTTGGCATTGATTACATGGCTGATTTTTTGGGTAAACTAAGGCTTTGGTTAAAGGAAAGTTAATACTATGTTTATAACTCACTATTTATTAAGCCTGCTAATCTGGGTGCCGATTATCGGTGGCTTTATTGTATTGGCAGCGAAATCGCCAGATGGCAAAAAAGAGGCGGCACGTTGGACAGCTTTAGCAGTTGCCATATTAACGCTTTTGTTGTGTGTTCCTTTATATCTTGAGTTTGATCCAACCAGTGCCAGCATGCAGTTTGTTGAGCGTGTGCGTTGGTTTAGTTTATTCAATAATAATGATGCGGTTTACTATTACCTTGGTGTTGACGGATTCTCCGTACTATTTATTATCTTAACAAGCTTTACCAATGTGGTGATTGTACTTGCCGCTTGGCGTAGCATCAAAGTACGATTAAGACAATATATGGCAATTTTCCTGATCACCACCGGCTTAACCAATGCGGTATTTATGGCGCAGGATACGATGCTATTTTATGTGTTTTGGGAAGCGCTATTAATCCCAACCACCTTAGGTATCGGTATTTGGGGTGGTAAGAAAAAAGCCTATGCTGCGATCAAATACTTCTTATATACCTTTGCCGGTTCTATTTTCTTGTTGGTTGCATTTTTGTATATCCAACAACAAGTAGCAAGTTTACCAAGTGCAAGCTTAGTTGACAGTGGTACGTTCTCAATTCAGAACTTTATTTTCTGGGCAACACAAGTTAATGATATGGGGCAATTGGTCAATATTACCTTGACTGCACAGTGGTTATTATTTGGTGCGTTCTTTTTGGCATTTGCCGTTAAGATTCCGATGTGGCCATTTCACTCATGGTTGCCGGATGCGCATTCTGAGGCACCAGCTGGTGGTTCGGTTGTCCTTGCCGCATTGATGTTAAAGTTGGGTGCTTATGGTTTTTTACGTTTTGTATTGCCACTGATCCCAAGTGTTACAGCAGTCCTTGATTGGTTTTTGATTGGTATTTCACTTATTGCAATTGTTTATGTTGGCGTTGTGGCAATTGCGCAGACGGATTTTAAACGTCTTATCGCTTACTCATCGATCTCGCATATGGGCTTAGTGACGTTGGCAATGTTCTCTATCTTCTTACTCGTGAAGAATAATCCAGATCAAGTATTAGGTATGGCAGATGCGCAATTAGCGATTCAAGGCGCGGTGTTTCAAATGATCGCCCATGCCTTCTCATCGGGGGGTATGTTTATTGGTTGCGGTTATCTATATTTACGAATGCAAAGCCGCAATATTGCCGATTTCCAAGGGGTAGCCCGTTCAATGCCAATCTTTGCGACGTTCTTTATGCTATTTTGTTTGGCGAATGTTGGTTTGCCAGGTACCAGTGGATTCGTCGGTGAATTCTTGATTATCTTAGCGGTATTTAAATACTCACCATGGGTGGCGCTATTAGCAGGGTTAACGCTTGTTATCGCACCTGCCTATACGCTGTGGATGTATAAGCGTGTGTTCTTTGGCAAGGTCGTTACAACGCAAGTGGCTAACTTAAAAGACATTAGTGGTCTTGAGATTTTTGTCTTTGTGTTATTGGCGATTCCTACTATTTGGTTTGGTGTTTATCCAGAACCAATTCTACAACTTTCTTCAGCAGCTTCAACGCATATTATTCAAGCTGCACATGCGGTAACGATAGGGTAAAGAGAAATGATGTTAGCAAATATTATCACCATACTTCCTGAAATTACGCTAGGCATTGCCGCATTGGTTGTGATGCTGGCGGATTTATTCTTTGGCAAGAAAGTCAAAAATATTGCCTATATTCTGACACAAGTCTTTTTGATTATTGCCGCTTGGATTTTATTAAAGTCACTTAACTCACATATTCATGTTGGTTTTGAAGGGCAGACCTTATCAACTGAATTGACTTTTATCTTGCAAGAAGTCATCATACTTGTCGTCTTTTTTGTCTTTATCTATTGCAAAGAATATATTGAAGATAGAAAACTGCCACAAGGCGAGTTTTATGTCTTGTCAATATTATCTATTCTAGGTGCGCTTGTGTTAACGTCAGCGCATAGCTTATTAACCATCTATATTGGTTTAGAGTTGTTGTCGTTACCTTTGTATGCATTGTTAGCCATTCGTCGTGGTTTTGCGACAGGTGCGGAAGCGGCAATTAAGTACTTTGTATTAGGTGCGATTGCCTCAGGTTTGTTGCTGTATGGTATGTCATTTATCTATGGTGTTACCGGCAGCTTGGATTTAACGGAAATCGGTAAATATCTTGCGAATCCTCAGGTTGAGCATTCGCAAATTGTGTTAATTGCCATGGTGTTGATGATTGCAACAGCGACTTTTAAGTTGGGTGCCGTACCCTTTCATATGTGGGTGCCTGATGTTTATGAAGGCTCACCCAATGCCGTTACGGCTTTTTTAGCCTCAGTACCGAAGGTTGCCGCTTTTGCGATGTTGGTCAATATCTTAATGATTGGCATGCCAGCGCAAGCGTTTGCGTGGAGTAAAGTGCTGACTGTATTAGGGGTACTGTCGATCTTCTTTGGTAACTTACTGGCATTGGCACAGAAAAATGTCAAACGTATGTTGGGTTATTCAACCATTTCGCATATTGGTTTTGTGTTATTAGCACTGATATTAAACCCCGCGGCTTTTGCCGTCTCAACGGCGCTTTTCTATGTCATTATCTATGTGTTGATGTCGGCAGCTGGCTTTGGTGTGTTGATCGTATTAAGTGTTCGTGGCAATGAAGTTGAGAACTTGGCAGATTTTGCGGGATTGAATCGTCGTAACCCATGGATTGCCTTTATCATGTTGATCGTGATGTTCTCAATGGCAGGTATCCCACCATTATCAGGCTTCACTGCTAAGCTATTTGTGATTATGGGCTTGATTGATACAGGGCACTTAGGATTAGGTATCTATGCCTTAATTATGTCGGTTATCGCGTGTTACTATTATCTACGTGTGATCAAGTCGATGTACTTTGATCTACCGAAAAATCAAACACCCGTTTATGCCAATAAAGTGACCTTGTTTGGCTTAAGCATCAATGCGGCACTTATTCTACTCCTTGGCGTATTCCCTGCGTTACTAGTCACACTTATTTCACCGATTTATGGGTTGTTTTAAGAGCTATAAATTATTCTTACCTACCATGCTGAAAACTCCCCAAAAATTTAAAAGCGTGTACAATGGTAGCGTCGCTAATTAACCCACCTCAATCGCAGCCAAGTATACCACTTAAAGCGCATTAAAAGAGCAGACTGAGCTTAAGAAAATTAAGTCGTCATATCATCTTTTTGCAAATTTTTAAGCGTAAGATAAGCGTTTGTGGAATAAGAAATCTGTTTGGCATACAAAAAAATAAGGCGAGTTAAAACTCGCCTAAAATAAAAGATGGTTAAGATGGTTGATTACATAGGAAGGGTGTAAGCAACACCAGCAGACAGTGTGCCTAATCCGCTATTTTCGCCTTTGTAAGGCAACCAGTTATATTGGTATTGTGCGAAAATATTAAACTGCTGTAATTGATAGCCAATACCGCCAGCAACGACTGGGCGCCATAAGTTTATATGCATGTCAGATAATCCAGCTGCGGTAGCTAAATCACCGTTATAGGTTTCATTAACTCTATTGTAGGCATAACCGGCTTTGGCAAAAACATTTAAGCCGCCTGTGTGGGGGATATAAAATTTACTAGTTAAAAATAGTGGCACCGTTACTACACTTACTTTTCCGTCTCCCGATAGGCCCGAAACCGTTGCGCTTAGTTTTGAGACTTCATAGGCATATTGCCCACCGAGTTCAACACCAACGGTTAGCATTGGGCTAAGTGCATAGTCATACCCAATAAACAATCCACCAGCAATATTACCGGTATCTTGTGATGCTGAAGTAGCGCCTAGATTTTTGGCAGCATTATATTGATCATCAAGTTTTAGTTTTCCAGTTGGCGTGGCAAGCCCTAAATTACCACCGACTACTAGACCGGTTTGCGCGCCAGCAGCAAATGCTGAGCCACTGATTAGTGCCGCAGCAGCGACAGTTGTTGCAATAATTTTCTTCATAATTTGCTCTCCTGTTTTTATTTCAAAAGTAACTTGAACACAATTACCGCCGTCAACGTTAGTCAAAGCGTGCTAAAAATGCAAGTTTGATCATATGATTTTGGATAAAAAATGCAGAAAAATATCAAAAAATATCAGATTTCAGCGATATAAAAGGGGTTATGGAAATATTTGTAGTGTTTTTAATGTGTGATTTTGTGATGAGTGTGAAGTTGAAGCGAAACTTTATATTAACGCTAGTTTTTAGAGTTTTAGTATTGTTTTTGAATATATATTTACATTCTTATACAGTAATTAATTGCCGATAAACAATAAAAAATGATTGCGAAAATGCATTTTAACTTGTTATAGTGTTCGTACCTATTTGTGGTAAAAGTAATCATTCAGGAGAAAATATGTCTAAGTTTCAACAGTCAAGTTATCGTTATTATTGGTTTTTTCAAATATGTTTTTATTTGGTACCAATTGTTACTTTTTTATTTTGGTTAAGCTTTAGTAAAGACTCAGCAAGTAGTGGGCAGTCAAGCTTATTTATGATGCACTTATTTCGGTGATATTAAGCTTTGCCAATCCGCCTGGGCAGCGCATGTTAACATTGAGTTTATCAGGTATCGATCTGGTTAGTTTGATCACCGGAGCGGTTATTATCTTAATTGCCAAGGTAATGCAACAAGCGCAACAGCTTGAAGAAGAAAGTCATTTGACGATTTAGGAGATGAGTATGGCAATTATTGTAAATTTAGATGTGATGATGGCAATGCGCAAGATGCGCTCAAAAGAGCTGGCAGAGAAAATTGGTATTACAGAGCAGAACTTATCAATTTTAAAAACGGGTAAAGCTAAGGCGATACGTTTTTCAACCTTGGCACTTATCTGTGAGGCCTTAGATTGTCAGCCTGGCGATATTCTCATGTATAGTAATGATATATAAATTTATTACATAGTGAGAGTAGTGAGAGCCAAGCGGTAACCTTTAAATAGTAAAGTTAAAGTTCTTATATTATAAATTTAGCTAGCTTCACCAAGGGCTTTTTGCTATGCTTTGCCAACATTAGCAGCGCTTAATGTATTATTTTTTATGTCAACTCGTATTGAAAATCAACGTACTAAATTTGTCTTTGTTACCGGTGGTGTGGTGTCATCATTAGGCAAAGGGATCACGGCGGCTTCTTTGGCAACTTTATTAGAATGTCGCGGTTTAAATGTTACCTTAATGAAGCTTGATCCTTATATTAATATTGACCCTGGCACAATGAGTCCATTGCAGCACGGTGAGGTATTTGTCACCGAAGATGGTGCTGAGACCGATCTTGATTTGGGGCACTATGAGCGCTTCATTCGCACTAAGATGAGCAAGCGTAATAACTTCACCACAGGACGCGTTTATCAAGATGTGATAAAAAAAGAGCGCCGTGGTGATTATCTTGGTGGTACGATTCAGGTGATTCCACATATTACGGATGAGATTCAGCTTAAAATCTTACAAGGTGTTGAGGATAAGGTTGATGTTGCCATTGTTGAAGTCGGTGGTACGGTAGGTGATATTGAATCATTACCTTTTCTTGAAGCGATTCGCCAATTAGCGCAAGAGCTCGGTAAATCACGTAGTTTATTCTTACACTTGACATTATTGCCTTATATTAAAGCCGCAGGCGAGCTAAAAACAAAACCAACACAGCACTCAGTCAAAGAGTTGCGTTCGATTGGTATTCAGCCTGATATTTTGGTTTGTCGTTGTGAAAAGAGCTTTAGTGAAGATGAGAAACGTAAAATTGCCTTGTTTACTAATGTTGCTGAGTCAGCTGTTTTTAGTGCGGAAGACGTGTCAAGTATTTATGAGATTCCGCGCAAATATCACGATCAAGGGTTAGATATTTGTGTTGTCAGTCAATTAGGACTGCATGTGCGCTCAGCGGATTTATCCGAATGGGATAAAGTGGTTTATGAGATTAATAATCCACAAAAAGAGATCACCATTGCCATGGTTGGTAAGTATGTTAGTTTAACGGAAGCCTATAAGTCATTGAATGAAGCGCTGTTTCATGCCGGAATTCACAATCATGCCAAGGTTAATATTAAATTTATTGACTCAGAAGATATTGAAAAAGGTGATGTTAAAAAAGTCATCGGTAAAGTCGATGGTATTTTAGTGCCAGGTGGCTTTGGGTCACGTGGCGTTGAAGGCAAGATCAAAGCAGTGCAATACGCGCGTGAAAACAAAATCCCATTCTTAGGGATTTGCTTAGGTATGCAGGTTGCCGTGATTGAATATGCACGTAATGTATTGGGATTAAAACATGCAAATAGCACTGAGTTTGATCCAAAAGCCCAAGATATTTTAATTGGATTGATCACTGAGTGGCAAACGGCAACGGGTGACAAAGAAAAGCGCACATCTCAATCTGATATGGGAGGCACAATGCGTCTTGGTGCGCAGTTATGTCATTTGCAAAAGGACAGCTTAGCGCACAGGGTCTATGCCGCAGATAGCATTAAAGAGCGTCATCGCCATCGTTATGAAGTTAATAACAATTATGTTGGAGCATTGGAGGATGCAGGACTTGTGATCAGTGGTAAATCGCAGGATAAGAAGCTGGTTGAGGTGGTTGAGATTCCAACACATCCGTGGTTTATCGCTTGCCAATTTCACCCAGAGTTTACCTCAACTCCGCGCGATGGACATCGCTTATTTGAAGGTTTTGTTAAAGCGTGTTTATACCCATCATAAACTAATGGCACTACCTTTAGGAGGATCACTAACCGTCCATGGCAGCTTCGCACTGGAACCTCACGCCATCTTGGCTTAGGATGACAAATCAGAGGGTGTCATTGCGAGTATGGATGCGTGGCAATCCATTTTATCAGGGATGATAGATTTAAGTTCGTTGCAAAGCCTATATTTACAAGTCACTTCTTAAGGTAGTGCCATTAACCAATCGAAGAAGTAAAAGCCTTAGCGACTGAGATGAAGGCAGAAAGCATTGATAAATTCTGAATGAGCGCAATAATAGAGTATTCATCATGATCCTGAGTGATAATTGTACACTCGCTTGATGTCATCAGCACCTTTTCGCCATAAACTCAATCATCCCAGTTTTAATTAGGAAAAAAATAGTTATACTATGCGCTAAGTTATTTTCCAATAACTTAGCTAGATATAAAGGAACTAAGGAAATCGATATGATCAAGTACTTGTACTTTTTTGTGTCCGCACTGAAAAAGATGGTAAAGCCATTGTCTTTGTTAGGTGTTGGAGACGGAAAATCAAAGCGCAAAAAACCTTTAGCTAAGCCGTTTGTTGCATTGATGGTATTATTGCCAGCAGTGTTGCTTGGGGGATGTTCCTCAGGGGTGTTAGATCCGCAAGGGCCTGTTGCACATCATGAGCTTAGACTGTTAGTGTTTGCTATTTTATTAATGTTAATCGTGGTAATCCCGGTGATTTTCTTGACGTTTTGGTTTGCATGGCGCTATCGCGACTCTGCAACTAAATCAAAATATCGCCCTGAGTGGTCTCACAGCACAGCACTTGAGATCGTCTGGTGGGCGATTCCATGTGTGATTATCTTGATTTTAGGGATTGTAACTTGGGTGACAACGCATTCACTTAATCCATACAAACCATTAGCGTCTGATAAGTCTCCTGTTGAGATTGAGGTAGTCGCATTAGACTGGAAGTGGATGTTTATCTATCCGCAATATGATATTGCAACGGTTAATAAAATTGTTATCCCTGTAGGACACCCGATTAACTTCAGAATCACATCAGCAGCACCTATGAACTCGTTCTTTATTCCGCAACTAGGTGGGCAAATTTATGCGATGACTGGCATGATTACTAAGCTTCATTTGTTGGCAAGCAACCCAGGCGAGTATCGTGGCTTCTCAGCAAATTACACAGGTGAAGGTTTTGCGCATATGCAGTTCTATGCAGATGCAACCTCTGAGGCTGATTTTAAGAAGTGGGTAAGTGAGGCTAAGACATCGAAGAAAGATCTGACTTGGGAGTTTTTCTGGGATCATTTGGCAAAACAATCAATTGATAACCCAGTGACATATTATGGTCAAGTTGATAAGAATTTATTTAATGACATTGTTATGTACTACATGATGCCAAACTATAAACCTGGCATGATGGGGCATATGCATCACATGTCAGAAATGAGCCATTAAAGTGTGAATAAATAGGGAACGAATATGTTAGAAGCATTGATTGGAAGGTTGAGTGATCCGCACACAGCTTTCCCGTATTTGTGGGAACCCGTTAGCCAGCAATTGATCATTCTTGGAATGTTTATCTTTATTGTTGTTGGTGGGTTGTTATTAGTAGGTGGTTTGACCTACTTCAAAAAATGGGGCTATTTATGGCGTGAATGGTTTACGACGGTCGACCATAAAAAAATTGGTATTATGTATATCATTGTCGCACTCGTCATGCTGTTTCGTGGCTTTGTCGATGCGGCAATGATGCGTACACAGCAAGCCTTAGCATCAGGCGACAGTACCGGTTATTTGATTCCACAGCATTTTGATCAGATCTTTACCGCTCATGGTGTGATTATGATTTTCTTTGTGGCAATGCCATTGATGTTCGGCTTGATGAATATTGCGATTCCATTGCAGATTGGCGCGCGAGATGTGGCGTTTCCATACCTTAACTCATTGAGCTTCTGGCTTTTTGTGGTTGGCGTGGTCTTGGTTAATATGTCGCTATTGATCGGTGATTTTGCGCATACCGGTTGGTTGGCTTATCCACCTTATTCGGAGACTGCTTTTAGTCCCGGGGTCGGGGTCGATTACTGGATATGGGCACTGCAGATATCCGGTATAGGGTCATTAATGACGGGGGTTAACTTCTTTGTCACCATCATTAAAATGCGTTGTAAAGGCATGACATTAATGAAAATGCCAGTATTTACGTGGACATCACTTTGTTCTGTTATTTTGGTTATTGCTGCATTCCCCGTGTTAACGGTAACCTTAGCGTTATTAACGTTGGATCGTTATATAGGTACAAATTTCTTCACCGTTAGCGGTGGAGGCGATCAGATGATGTATGTCAATTTGATCTGGATCTGGGGACATCCTGAAGTTTATATTTTGATCTTGCCTGCCTTTGGTATTTTCTCAGAAGTTGCGTCTGTATTCTCTAAGAAGAAACTATTTGGTTACGCCACTATGGTTGGCGCAAGTATTGTTATTACCATTTTGGCATTCTCGGTATGGCTGCATCACTTCTTTACCATGGGAGCTGGCGCCAACGTCAATGCATTCTTTGGTATTATGACAATGATTATTGCGATTCCAACAGGGGTTAAAATCTTTAACTGGTTGTTTACCATGTTCCGTGGGCGTATTACCTTTACCACGCCGATGTATTGGTTGATGGGCTTCTTAGTGACGTTCACTATTGGTGGAATGACCGGTGTATTATTATCCGTACCAGGTGTTGACTTCCAGATGCATAACAGTGTGTTCTTGGTCGCACATTTCCACAATGTCATTATTGGTGGTGTTGTCTTTGGTTACTTTGCTGGACTTATCTATTGGTTTCCGAAAATGTTTGGCTTTAAGCTTAATGAGCGCTTAGGTAAGTGGTCTTTCTGGTTTTGGATCGTCGGCTTCTTTGTTGCCTTTATGCCACTATACTACTTAGGTGCTATTGGCATGACGCGTCGTTTGTATCACTATGATGCATCAACTGGTTTCCAGCCTTGGCTGATTGTGGCATGGGTTGGTTCCATGTTGATTGCTATTGGTGTGTTGTTGCAAATCATTCAAATTATTGTCAGTATCAAAGATCGCCATAAAAACCGTGACTTAACAGGTGATCCTTGGGATGGGCGCACATTAGAGTGGGCAACTGCCTCTCCTGCACCTTTTTATAACTTCGCACATGATCCTGTCGTTGATTCGTTGGATGGCTTTTGGGAGCACAAGAAGAAAGGGCTAAATATTGAAAATCGTCCTGCGACTGAGAAACGCCCATACGAAGATATCCATATGCCAAGAAACACAGGAGTTGCTTTTGTGATTGGCGCATTTGCTTTAGCTTTTGGATTTGCTGCTGTTTGGCATATCTGGTGGTTAGCAGGCGTTGGTTTGTTGGGTATTCTTGCTTCGGTGATTTCACGTTCATTTAATTATGATATCGACTACTATGTGAAAGCAAAAGAAGTGGAAGAAACTGAAGCTGAAATTGAAAAAATGAAGAAGGTGGGCGCATGAGTACTACAGCAGTAGAAAGCCATCACGGTGAACACCACCACCATTATGATGGTTCTAAAAGCGTATTTGGCTTTTGGATTTATATTATGAGTGACTGCGTATTATTTGCGACATTGTTTGCAGTATATGCAGTATTTCACACGCATACATTTGGTGGTCCTAGTGCTAAAGAATTATTTAGCTTGCCATTTGTTTTTGTTGAAACTATGCTGCTTTTGATGAGTAGCTTTACCTTTGGTTTAGCAACGCTATCGCGTAACTCAGGTAATATTAAGCTTATTACGGGTTGGCTATGGGTAACCTTTATCTTAGGTTTGGGTTTCATTATTATGGAAGTCTATGAATTCCATCATTTATATATGGAAGGTCATTCTTGGGCACAAAGTGCTTTTCTATCTTCGTTCTTTACCTTGGTGGGAACGCATGGGTTGCACGTAAGCATTGGTTTAATTTGGATTGTGAGTATGATTTTCCAAATCCGTAAGCATGGTATCACGCCAATGAGCAAAACAAAGTTAACCTACTTAGGTTTGTTCTGGCACTTTTTGGATATCGTGTGGATTTTCGTATTCTCAGTCGTCTACTTAATGGGAGCGATCTAATATGGCAGGCGAACATTTATACGATCATGAAACGGGGGCAGCATATGGTACATATAAGACCTACATTACCGGTTTTGTATTGTCAATCATTATCACCGTTATCGCATTTAGCTTAGTTGGATTTAAGGTCTTTCCTCCAGTTGGACTGTATATCTCGGTAGCAATTTTGGCACTTATCCAACTTTATGTGCAGTTAGTCTTTTTCTTGCACTTAAGTACAGACTCAAAAGCACGCTGGAATATGATTAGCTTCATATTTGCAGTGATTGTTGTATTAATTCTAGTTATCGGTACGTTATGGATTATGTTCAATCTTTACAGCATGATGATGGTCATGTAACGTTAATGAAACTCATTAAACTCATCAAGCCCGGAATTATTTTCGGTAATATCGTTACCTTGTGCGGTGGCTTTTTTGTCGCGGTTCAAGGTAATTTTTCTTGGATCGTTTTTTTAAGTGCACTCATTGGTATGGCATTTGTCATCGCCTGTGGCTGTGTTTTGAATAACTACATTGATCGCGATATTGACCAGTTGATGAAGCGCACACAAAAGCGTCCATCAGCTTGTGGATTAGTATCATTACGTTTTGCCGTGAGTTATGCATTTATCTTAGGTATCATTGGCTTTGTCGCATTGTATCTTGGGACAAATATTTTAACCGTCATTATTGCAGCGATTGGCTTATTTGCCTATGTGGTTGCTTATACACTATGGTTTAAGCGAAGTTCAATCTTTGGTACGGTTATTGGTGCTATTTCTGGTGCTGTGCCCCCAGTCATTGGCTATACAGCAGTGACGAATCGATTTGATGCAGTTGCATTAACGCTATTTATTATCTTAGTCTGTTGGCAAATGCCGCATTTCTTTGCGATTGCTATCTATCGCAAGGATGACTATGCCGCAGCAAATATCCCAGTTTTGCCACTTAAGCGCAGCATGTTGTACACGCAAGTTAATACGCTTATTTTTGTTGTGCTATATGTGATTGCTACATTAATGTTGGCAGTGGTTGCACATGTTCATTTGCTGTATTTGGCTGTTGCATTTATCTTAGGCGTTGCATGGATTGCGCTTAGCATCAAAGGGTTTAAGGCTGAAAATAAAGACTTATGGGCGCGCAAAATGTTTATATTCTCTATTGTCAGTATTACTTTACTCAGTATATTCATGGCAGTGTAGGGGCAATTCTCATGGGCTCATGGGTAAGGGCAATTCATGAATTGCCCTTACGGGTAATTTAAAATTAGCTATATTTAAACGCCAATTTATCGTTTTTGATTGTGAGTTCAGCACGACCGCCAGATGCAAGCTTACCAAAAAGAATTTCTTCAGCTAATGGTTTCTTGATGGATTCCTGAATTAAACGCGCCATTGGACGAGCACCCATTTTTTCATCATAACCATGCGCGGCTAACCAGTCTTTGGCTTTGTCATCAACCTCAAGTGAAACACCGCGCTGATCAAGTTGCCCTTGCAGTTGGGCTAGGAATTTATCAACTACAGACTTAACGTCTTCTTGAGATAGTGACGCAAATTGGATAACAGCATCCAAACGGTTCCTAAACTCAGGTGTGAAGACGCGTTTAAGTGCATCCATACTATCAGGTGCGCTGTCTTGTTTAGCAAAGCCAATTGAATTTTTCTGTGACTCAAAAGCACCAGCATTGGTTGTCATAATCAAAATGATATTTCTAAAGTCAGCCTTGCGACCATTGTTATCCGTCAATGTCCCATGATCCATTACTTGTAATAACAAGTTATAAATATCAGGGTGCGCTTTTTCGATCTCATCTAAGAGTACAACGGCATAAGGGTGTTTAGTTACTGCTTCGGTTAACAGACCACCTTCTTCATAGCCAACATAGCCAGGAGGTGAGCCAATTAAGCGTGATACGGTATGTCTTTCCATGTACTCAGACATGTCAAAGCGTAGAAGCTCAACACCCAGTAAGTTAGCAAGTTGTTGTGTTACTTCTGTTTTACCAACACCAGTGGGACCAGCAAACAAGAATGACCCCCAAGGTTTATTAGGGTCTCGTAACCCTGCTCGAGCGAGTTTAATGGTATCAACCATCGCTTCAATGGCTTTGTCTTGTCCGTAAACAAGCATCTTAAGGTCTTTACCAAGGTTTGCCATCGAGCTTTTATCTGATGCTGAAACCGTTTTGGCAGGGATTCGCGCTAAACGTGCAACCATATTTTCAACATCGGTAACATTGATCAGTTTCTTTTTCTTTGCATTGCTACTTGTACGTTGATAAGCGCCAAGCTCGTCAATCACGTCGATTGCTTTATCGGGTAAAAAGCGCTCCGTAATATATTTGGCGGATAACTCAGCTGCAGCTTGTAATGCTGGTAATGTATATTTGATATTATGATGATCTTCAAAATAAGGCTTCAGTCCCTTTAATATCTCAAATGTCTGATCAATTGTCGGTTCTTCGACATCGACTTTTTGGAAACGTCTCGCCAGTGCATGGTCTTTTTCAAAAATCGTACGATATTCTTGGTAAGTGGTTGACCCAACACACTTTAAATCACCAGAGGCAAGAGCAGGTTTTATTAAGTTTGATGCATCCATAACCCCGCCTGAGGCAGCACCTGCGCCGACAATGGTGTGGATTTCATCGATAAATAAAATAGCACCTTCTTCTTCCTCTAGCTGTTTGAGTACTTCTTTAAAACGTTTCTCAAAATCACCACGGTATTTGGTGCCTGCAAGTAATGTGCCCATATCAAGAGAGTAGATAACGCCATTTGCTAAAACATCAGGCACCTGTTTATCGACGATTTTTTTGGCTAAGCCTTCGGCAATAGCCGTTTTACCAACACCTGCTTCACCAACAAGCAAGGGATTGTTTTTACGACGACGACATAGCGCTTGAGTGACACGCTCAATTTCATAATCACGTCCAATTAAACGATCAATTTTACCATCTTTGGCACGTTGATTAAGATTAACGGCATATAGTTCAAGGGGCGTTTTCTCTTTTTGCTCTTCAGTTGGCGCATTTGAAATGGTTTGTTGCGTACTTTGACTGGTATTGTTATTGTTTGAAACACCATGTGAAAGGTAGTTGACAACATCTAAGCGTGTAACATTCTGCTGCTTAAGAAAGCTTACGGCTTGGCTGTCTTGCTCACTGAAAATAGCGACTAACACATTTGAACCTTGCACTTCACCACGTCCTGAAGATTGCACATGAAAAACGGCACGTTGTAAGACGCGCTGAAAGCCAAGTGTTGGTTGGGTATCTTTGCCGTCCTCAGTCAGTTTTGGTGTGGATTGATCAATAAATGCATTTAAAATGTTTTTAAGCTCGGGAAGGTTAGCTCCACATGCTTTTAATACTTTTTTAGCATCAGCATTATCGACCAACGCACTTAATAAGTGCTCAACAGTTAAATACTCATGTTTTAGGTCTCTTGCATGCTGAAATGCTTGATTTAATGTTTGTTCTAGTTCCTTACTTAGCATACGACACCTGCAATAGTTTATGATCCTTATGCTTTATAATAGACGAATTGCAGGCACAAAAAAACTCGAAACTACTAAATCGAGTTTTTTTTAATAAAAAAGTAAGTCAGGACGAATAAGCGCGTTAAGCTTTACTCGTGATAAGCATCAGTGGATGTCCGGCTTTTTGTGCAATTTCCATTGCTTTGCAAGCCATGGTTTCAGCTAAGTCTTTAGCGTATTTGCCACAGAGTGCTTTTCCTTTGTAGTGGGCTTCCATAGTGACCTTCTCAGCCTTTTGAGCATGGAGTTTAAAAATGCTTTGCATTAGTTCAAGAACAAATTCCATGGGTGTAAAATCATCATTGAGAACATAGACGTTGCGCATTAGCGCACCATTTTGCTCAGTCATTGGCTGTTGAAAGGCGGTTTTTGTGTGTTGAGTTAGTTCAATATCAAGATCTAACATGGTTAACTCCTTATGTTCAACAAAATCACCTGATTTACATGTTGATGAATGGATTAAGTTTATTTTTATTCAATTGTTTTATACGTTGTTTGCTATGCAATCAAGTGGGCTCTCGGGTCAAAACGCCAAAAAAGTTGATCGCGTTTTAACCGCTGGCAGTATTACAGCAAAAAGCTTTTAAAAATGCAAGTGAATCTCTGGTTAATGTGCAGCCAATTTTTATGGGTGTCTTTCAAAGCCTGTGGCTAGGTGCTTTTTGTCCACACTTGCTTGTTTTAGAAATGTTGCATTGTGTCATTTAGAGAATTCACCAAAATAAGTTGCACCAGCTATCACCTCTCTCCTTGTGGGAGAGGTCGTGCAGCTTAAGCTGCACGGGTGAGGGGTAAAACGCAACTTATTCTTGATTCATTACTTACTGACTAACCAATCACGAACCGGTAGAAAATCGGTATAGAGTTTTTTCTCTTGTGATCCTGCTTGTGGATGATAGTTATAAACCCATTTAACTAAAGGCGGTAACGATATCAAAATTGACTCAGTGCGACCTGATGACTGCAAGCCAAAATGAGTGCCACGATCAATCACAAGATTAAATTCAACATAGCGCCCACGGCGATAGAGTTGAAATTCGCGTTCGCGCTGACCATAGTCTGTATCTTTGCGCGTGTCTAAAATGGGTGCATAGGCTTTGATATAATGATCCCCTACAGACTGGGTAAAGGCAAAGCATTTTTCAAAATCCCACTCATTTAAGTAATCAAAGAATAAACCGCCAATGCCACGACACTCCTGCCTATGTGGCAAATAAAAGTATTCATCACATTGTTTTTTGTATTTGTCATAGGTGTTGTCACCAAAGTCTTTACAGGCATTATATGCCATGGTATGCCAGTGAATGCAGTCTTCTTCAAAACCGTAAAAGGGTGTTAAATCAAACCCGCCTCCAAACCACCAAAAGGGTGTTTGACCTTCTTTTTCAGCAATAAAAAAACGTACATTCATGTGTGAAGTTGGTGCATAAGGGTTTTGTGGGTGAATGACCAGTGACACGCCCATTGCTTGAAATGAAAATCCTGTCAGTTCAGGTTTCATGGCTAAAATGGCTTTGGGTAGTTTACTGCCTTCAATATGTGAGAAGTTCACCCCACCTTTTTCAATAACATTGCCATTTTCTAATACACGGGTGCGTCCACCACCTTGACCATTTTGATATTGCCAGTTATCTTCCTGAAAGCGCTGACCATCAATTTTTTCTAATTTGGCGCAAATATCATCTTGTAGTGCTAAGAGGTAATTTTTTACGCGTGTAATGTCATTAGTTTTTACCATGATTTGATCTCACTTTGATAATGTTGTTCAAGATGTTTTCTTAATTTAACCAATTGCCCGTGAAAGAAATGACCAACGTTATTAAGACGAATAAATGTTGCATCAACCGTGGTCTTTTGGATAAAAAAATCACTAACTGTAGCGTAGCTGACCACTTCATCATCAACGCCTTGAATAAGACACCACGGCATTGTAGGCTCAGGCTGTTGCTCTAGTGGAAAGTTAACAACTGCAGGAGAGATGGTTAATAAAGATTTAATACTATTTTTGTAGTGTGTTGCTGCTTTATAGGCAATAGAACCGCCAAAAGAAAAGCCCGCTAGGATGATTTGTTGACTGGGTTTTCTCTGGTGTACATCATCAATCACCGATAAAGTATCTTGTAGTTCACCGATACCGTCAGCATACTCACCTTGACTTTGCCCAACACCGCGGTAGTTAAAACGTACAGCTTCAATACCTAGATTATTAAATGCTTTGGCAATGGTGGTAATTACTTTGTTATTCATCGTGCCTTGAAATAAAGGGTGTGGGTGGCAAATAACTACGGTTATTGTAGGATGTAAGTTCTCTTTGGGTGTGTCAACGATTGTTTCAATAACGCCTGATTCCCCTTGAATAAAGAATTGTTGCATATTGCGTATGATAGTGGGTTAATTCTAATGCCTTTGATTCTAACAAAGCAAAATAAAAAGCGCTAAGGCTATTCCATATAAAAAGGATAAAGGCACATACCACTGGCAACAACACATGTTTACTTCTACAATATGATTTATATCTGATTGACATGGAGTTTCAATGTCCGCTGAAATAAGATTAAACGATAATTTGTTAATGGCATTAACTGATATCGAGCGTTATATTCCACCTACAGGTATGAGTGCGCAAAGCTTACCAGAAGAATATAAACAGGTACTTGTCACTGGTGCCAATGGTTATCTTGGCGTGCACTTGATTGATGAGTTGATGCGAAATACCAAGGCAGTAATTCATTGTGCGATTCGAGGAGATTCATACTCAGATGCTAAAGCAAAGCTTGATGCTAATCTTAAACGCTATGGATTTAATGCGCATATTGATCATTCGCGCCTTAAGATTGTTATTGTCAATTTGGCAGAGGTCAAACTTGGCTTAAGTGATAATGATTGGGAGTCACTAAGTACGAATCTTGATGCGATTTATCACAATGGCGCTTACGTTCACCATTTGCAAAGTTATGAGCGTATGGCGCCCACCAATGTTGGCAGTACTGCTGAGATTATTAAACTAGCCTGTCATATTAAGTCAAAGCGTATTCATTTTATCTCGACAAAATATGCGGCGGTTAACTGCGTTTCAACCATTGCGCGTGAAGGCATGCCGCCAGTGGCACCCATTCATCCGGATATTAGCTTTGGTTATACGGTGACTAAGTGGGCAGCAGAGTGGTTGCTGTGGAAAGCGCAAGCACATGGTATTGCAGTTGATATTTATCGCTTAGGGCAAATCACAGGACAATCAACCACCGCAAAAAGCAACTATGAAAAGAATAATTTAACGCGCTTTATTTTAGGCTGTATTGAGATGGAGGTTGCACCTGATCTATGCTCGCAACATGAGATGATCCCAGTGGATCAAGTGGCGCAAAGCATTGTCGCCTTATCACAATTGGCGTATACACAAGCCAATGGTTGGAATATTGTTAATAACGTACAAATAACACACGCGAATATCTTTGGCATTATGAATGATTTAGGTTATAAAGTTGAGGTTGTTGCACTAGATCAATGGCGAAGTAAACTGAGAAAAATTACTGAAAGCAACCCGCTTTTTCCGTTGATTGATTACTATGACAATGAGGAAACAATCCCTTTTATCACCACAGAAAATAGCAACACGATGAGTGCTTTAAAGCGCTTGGGTGTTAATGTTACCGAGGACTATCATGCGCTATTTGCAAGATATTTAGGCTATTGGCAGTCACTAGAATTCTCGAGTTTAAGACGTTAACCTCTATTTTAAGTAGTTATGTCATGAATCAAGAATAAGTTGCATCGGCTAGTACCTCTCCCCTTGAAGGAGAGGTTGTTTAGCTTATACTACATGGTTGAGGGGTAAACTCAATTTATTGTTGATTGATTACTATTTTTAGGTGCTTACAAACGATAGATTTAATTTTAGATAAATGAATGAATTAAAGGCAATTCAATGTTTCAAGGCGATTTTTCATTAGTACAGTTAGCGTCATTCTTGGCAGTTGCTAAACACATGAGCTTTACTAAGGCGGCTGATGCTCTAGGGATTACAAAATCTGCAATTAGTCAGAACATTAAACAGTTAGAGTCATTGGCAAAGGCAGATTTGCTGATACGCACAACACGCAAGGTGGAGCTCACGCGCGAAGGACACAAGTTATTAATGCAGTGTCAGCGTTTAGAAAGTGAATGGTTTGGGATCGGTCAGTTGATTAATAGCTTTGATGAGCATCCAGAAGGTGTACTTTCTATTAGTAGCAATTATTATTTTGTTAAAGAAAATTTGGCGCCCATTATCAAGCGCTATTTGCAATTGTATCCAAGCATGGAGGTTAAACTGATTGTTGAGGAACGTATGCCGGAGTTATATCAGGAAAAAGTTGATATTGTATTTGGTGTGAATTGGACGCCACCGGATGATGTGGTGGCTTATCGCTTAAGCAGTACCGATTATGTTTTGTGTGCGTCACCTGAGTATTTAGAGCGTAAAGGACTGCCTAAAAATATTACGCAATTACAAACACACGACTTTATAGCACACAGTGGGCGTGATGCGATTATATTGGGTCAACCACAGTTAAATGCACAATGTCAGTCGCGTTTAAGTGTTAATAATATCAGTTGCATGAAACGTTTTGCCATAGATGGACTAGGTATTATCCAAGCGCATCGTTATATGCTCACTGATGAGTTAAAAAGTGGTACTTTAGTCGAGATTAAAATACCGGATTTTACGTCGCCTCAGGTCAATATCAATATGTACTATCAAAAACAGCAGTATGTTCAGCCAAAGATTAAAACTTTTGTTGAATTGGTTAAGGAAATGATTTAGCTAAAATATGCCGTCAAACTTTTAAATAGTTTTTGTTAGGTATAATATGCAAGTCATGAATTCTGCAATAAAAAAGAGTCATTATGTCAATGCGTCGTCATTCATTTTTAGATCAATGCTTAGGGGAGCTGCAGCATTTTGTGAAGTCTGTCGTTTTGCCCGCAACAAATCCAATGTCAGCAACACCAGCGCTTGATATGAATGAACCAGAACTTGACGCGACTGAGTCAAAACATGTGGCGGGACTTATGCGTGTTGATCATACCGGTGAGATTTGTGCGCAAGCGCTCTACAGAGGACAAGCCTTTGTAGCTAAAACGCATGAAACACGTGCGCATTTACATCATGCTGCAGAGGAAGAGTATGATCATTTGTCGTGGTGCGAAACACGCTTAGATGATTTGGATGCGAAAAAGAGTTTACTCAATCCTCTATGGTATATTGGATCCTTTTCGATTGGTGCTGTCGCCGGACTTATTAGTGACAAGGTAAGTTATGGCTTTGTCATTGAAACTGAAAAGCAGGTGATGCGCCATTTAGAAGCACATTTAAACGAGCTCCCCACTCATGATGAGAAATCACGTGTGATTTTGATGCAAATGTATAAGGACGAGCAATCACATGCCGATGAAGCAGCGCTTGCAGGGGGTGTTGAATTTCCACTGTGGGCAAAGCTAATTATGAAAGCCCTGTCAAAAGTTATGACCACCTTAGCGTATCGAATTTAGAAAACGGGATACGCCAATGTGCTATGCGGTTAATGATGCTCTTTATGGCTTAGAATATACTTCTCTTTAAGCTCTTGCTTTAATACCTTACCCACTGGATTCTTAGGTAACTCTTCCAAAAACATAATGTCTTTTGGTGTTTTGTAATGCGCAAGACGCGTATAGCAGAACTCGGTAATTTCTTTGGCAGTAAGTGATTGGCTATCTTCAAGCACCACGAAAGCAAAGGGTTTCTCGCCACTTGAGTGCGATGGCGCACCGACAACAGCAACATCTTTGACTGCGGGGATCTGCAAAATGGTATTTTCAATTTCTTTTGGAAAAACGTTAAAGCCAGAAACAATCAGCATATTTTTGGAGCGCCCTGAAATGGTTAAGCGCCCCATGTCATCCAAAAATCCAATGTCTCCTGTTTTAAGCCATCCATCACCGGTAAAGTGCTCTTTAGTGATTTTATCCAAATGCCAGAATCCTGGAGATTGTTGTGGTCCTTTGACCCAGATTTCACCATTTTCATTGGCAGGCAAATGATTGCCGCCATCGTCACGAATGGATATATCGGTACTGGGCAGTGGATAACCGACGGTGCCATTGAAAACATCATCATCAAAACGATTAATGGTAACAGCTGGCGACATCTCAGATAGACCATATGCCTCGTGAATGGTCACCCCTGTTACTGCTTTCCAATCATCCGCAATGCGTTTAACCGTCGACATGCCGCCACTTAATGTATATTTGAAATGTGGGAATGTCGATTGGCGGAATGTGTCATTGTGTAAAAGGGCAGCATATAAAGTGTTAATACTATTGAAGATAGTAAATGGCGTTTTTTGCATGGTTTTAACCAGAGACTTGATATCACGTGGGTTAGGGATAAGTACATGCTTAGAACCGGCAAGATAAAAGGTGAAAAAATTAGCCGTTAATGCAAAGATATGATAAAGCGGTAATGCGCCAATAAGGGTTTGCTTATCCAACTCAACTTGGTTACCAATCCAAAGCCATACTTGTTGAATGTTAGCAACAATATTGCGATGTAATAATATGGTGCCCTTGGGCTTGCCCGTGGTGCCACTTGAGTATTGTAAGCATGCCATATCATCACAAGAAATAGTGACACTCTGTTCATCAAATGCAAGGTGGTAATTGAGGGCTGTGGTTAGTTTGTGAAATTGTGAACGATCATGCTTGCTTTTCATGCCTTTGAGATGTGTGGCAACAAAATGAATAATTTGTTTTTTAGGAAAGTCATAAAGATCGACAAGATCTGTTGCGATCATATGCTTAACATGTGGCAAATCTTTTTTTGCTTCTTGCACTAAATGAGCAAATGTGCTGAGTACAAAAATGCCGGTGGCGCCGGAATCTTCCATGATTTCTTTGATTTCATGTGCAGTGTACAGTGGGTTGATGTTAACAAAGCTTGCGCCTATTTTGAGAATACCGATAAGCACGATCGGGAATTGCAGCAGGTTTGGTAGCATAATTGCAATTTTATCACCTTGTTTAAAGCCGAGTTCATAATGTAAAAATGCTGCAACTTTGTTACTGTAATGGTCGACTTGTTCGTAGGTTATATCATGATCATGGCAGGATAGAGCGACGTTTTTTGGGAACTTCAATGCGGCTTGTTTTAGCATTGAGGTTAATGTTTCCGTTGAAGCTGAAATTTCGCTCGGTACGCCATTTGGGTAGTGTTTAATCCATGGTCTTTCTGACATAGTGTCTTCTCTCCGTTTTATCATAAAATCAAAAAAGCATAAATAATCAAGCTAAGCTAAAAAGCTAAATAAGCAAATATACCAAAAATAAGCTTAGCCACATTCTAGACGTCTACCTTGCGTGTTGTAAATAAATTCACTGCGAATTGCATTAATTATGTTGCTTTGCAATATTTTTTGTATGATTTAGCGAATATTTTGGTCACGGCTGTCCCATCTAAAAACCTTGAGCCAAAATAGTGCTTAAAGTCTGATTTCCCCAGGCTGCTTTCTTACGCAATCCTTTGATGCCAACGTTCTTAAATTTCCCCTTTGCATTATTTAGCATATTTAGTGACATATGCCTGACTATCGCCATATTCTCAGCAGCATTACCCTTTCGAACGGTTGACCTATCTTCATTGTAAACAACATCCAACACCCAGTGTAAACTATTTTCAACATGCCAATGACAACGTATTGCATTAGCAAGTTTCTCTGCATCGGCATCTAAACTGCTAATAAAAAAGCGACGCTCAACACTTATTATCCCTTTAGATTCTTGAGTTTCTTCAAGCATTACAATGCTTTTAAGTCCTTCCCACTGTGACTTTTGCGTAAGCCAATCAATTTGATTACTCACATAACATTTGCGAATTTCAATACGACCATGACCTTTGTCAACGTGCTCATACTGTGATGAAATAGCACTATTCTTTGTTTTGGCTGCCTCTGTCTCTAAAAATAATCTCACATCCTCGTTTAACGTACCTTGATTGCCCTTAAGA
>NZ_JBQAJM010000029.1:0-26267 GCF_052030685.1 Cysteiniphilum sp. 19S12-1 | reverse complement strand
GTTTTATTTATTTCACTCATAATCTGTGGTCGTATTTCTTAAATTCAAACATCAAAAGTGCGTAACTTCAGTTATTAGTAATTATTGGTATCGAAATGTATCATTAAAACCTTTACACTGGTGTCGCGCTTTCAAAAACACGTAAAAAAAGAAAAGGAGATTATTATGCAACGAACTATTCGTATGTTTTTTTTCATATTATGTATATCTACCTCACAGTGGTTATTTGCATTACCAGCACTGCAAGAAGGCGATCAAACAGCCTACCCCATTGTTGCAACACATGCGATGGTCTCAACACAAGAATCCCTAGCCACTCAAGCAGGTGTAAATATCCTGAAAAAAGGAGGGAATGCCGTTGATGCTGCCGTTGCTGTTGGCTTTGCTCTGGCCGTTACCCTGCCAAAAGCCGGAAATCTTGGCGGCGGTGGTTTTATGCTTATTTGGCTAAATGACAAACACAAGGCTATTGCAATTAATTATCGTGAAAAAGCACCCTCGCGTGCATCCGCCAACATGTATCTAAATGATAAAGGGCAAGTTGACAGAAATCTGATCTCTGGGACTTATTTAGCATCTGGCGTTCCAGGAACAATTGCCGGCCTTATTGACGCTCAGAAAAAATATGGCAAACTGACATTAAAAGAAGTTATGCAACCTGCAATAAAGCTTGCGGAGCATGGGTTTATTATTGATAGCACACTTTACCAGTCACTGGTTGACGCCAAACCATGGCTATCAAAACACGCAGCAACACGCGCGATATTTTATAAAAAAGACGGATCCAACTACCAAATCGGTGAGCGATTAATTCAAAAGGACCTAGCCAACACTCTTAAGCTTATTGCTAAAAATGGTAAAAAAGCCTTTTACCAAGGAGAGATTGCACAGAAAATTGCAAATGCGATGCAAAAGAATGCAGGACTCATCACCTTAGATGATCTTAAAAATTACCACATTGAAGAAATGAAACCCGTTAAAGGGAATTATCGCGGATACACTATCTACTCAATGCCCCCACCAAGCTCAGGTGGCGTGATACTCATTGAGCTTCTTAATATTTTAGAGAATTTTCCACTAGCACAATACGGACTAAACAGTGCTAAAACCATCAACTTAATGAGCAATGCGATGAGCTATGCGTATAATGATCGCAACAGTGATCTTGGAGATCCTGATTTCGTTAAAATGGACTTATCAAAGCTAACTTCCAAAGCTTATGCCAAAGCAATTGCTGATAAAATCGATCTAACAAAACACATGCCAAGCAAAGACATTGCGACCGTTAAACCGGAAGATTTAGAAAGCAATCAAACAACACATTATAGTATCGTTGACAAAGACGGCAATATGGTTGCCAACACCTACACATTGAATTACTCCTATGGCAGTGGCATTGTTGTTCCTGACACAGGGGTATTACTTAATAATGAAATGGATGATTTTACTGCTAAAGTAGGAGAGCCCAACGTTTTTGGACTTATCCAAGGCAAAGCCAATAGCATTGCACCGAACAAACGTCCATTAAGCTCAATGACACCAACAATTATTCTTGATAAAGACGGAAAACCATATATCGCTACAGGATCACCTGGCGGCAGTCGCATTATCACAACAACACTACAAGTGATTCTAAATGTAATTGATCATCAGCTTAACTTGCAAAGCGCAGTTAACGCGCCACGCATTCATAGTCAATTATGGCCTGAAGAAATTCGTATTGAAGAAGGCATCTCACCAGATACCATAAACTTGCTTGAAACAATGGGGAATATTGTTGTTAAAAAACCAGCAATGGGTGCGGCTGAATCCATCATGAAAGCAAATGGTTATGTTTATGGCGCCGCTGATCCTCGTCGACCTAGCGGCCTAGCGCTTGGTTATTAGTGACTCTCTAATGCTTTGAGCCCTGAAAAAGTGATAATAATAAGCAGATGATAAACACAAGCCATGGAATAACTATCGTGACTTCACCAAGCAAAATCGCAAGTTGCGACTTCTTCAATATCGGAAAGTAATAAGCTAAGGTCATTGCACAAACAATGGCAACTATTCCAATAAAAAGCGTATAAATAGTGATTTTATCCAATCTTTTCACCAACATGCCATTCGTCTCCACCAACCCTGTTTGAGCATTAAGTATGCCGAGCATTATTGGCTGTGTCCAGTGTGTTATATACACACCATACCCATCGCAAACCATCTTACAGTATTTCTGCCATTGAATTTCTCGCACTTTTAGGTGATTGGCTCTTGCTAAGAGTCCTAGCTATTAGCTACAACCCAATCACCCAAAATTATCAAAAACTTCCTCAACATTAAACACCGCAAAATGATTCACGATGGGTATATGCTTTTTAGACTTTATTGATCAATGAAATCAATCGCTTTCTGTAAACGCGATATAACACGCTCTTTACCAAGCCATTTCAGCGTTAATCCGATATCAGGCGACTGCCCAGAGCCGGTTATAGCAACACGCACGGGCATGCCAACTTTCCCCATGCCAAGATTTAACTCGCTGGCAACATCCTTTAACAAATGATGCAATGCAGCTTCGTCTTGCCAGAGCTCATCATTTAATTCCTCGGCCTTATTTTTGACATATTCAAGCACACTTGCAGCAGATTTAACTAAATGCTTAGCGGCAGCTTTTTCATCAAACTTATCAAACTCACGGTAAAAATAAGTCGATTGCTCAGCCAATTCTTTTAACGTTTTCACTTTTTCTGCCATCACCGGAATAAGCATATCAAACGAGGGTCCATTACTCACATCTAAGCCTTGAGTTTGAAAGTGATAAATGAGCTCTTTTGCAACTTCCTCTGTTGGCAAATGACGCATATAATGCTGATTAAGCCAATTTAATTTTTCTGTATTAAATGCTGATGCCGAAGCATTGATATCATCTAGCTCAAAGTACTGCAAAATCTCATCCATAGTAAAGACCTCCTGATCACCATGTGACCAGCCTAAGCGAATAAGATAATTAATCAATGCTTGTGGTAAATAGCCATCTTCTTTGTACTGCATGACACTAACTGCACCGTGGCGTTTAGAAAGTTTCTTGCCATCATCGCCTAAAATCATCGGCACATGTGCAAATACTGGCACTTCAGCATTCAACGCAAGATATAGATTAATCTGACGCGGCGTGTTATTGACGTGATCGTCACCACGCACCACATGGGTAATTTGCATATCCATATCATCAACGACAACACAAAAATTATACGTCGGCGAGCCATCTGAACGCTTGATAATCAAGTCATCCAGTTCACTATTGGCAATCGTGATTTCGCCTTTCACTGCATCAACCCAGCTGACCACGCCTTCTTCAGGATTCTTAAAACGAATGACATGAGGTTTTGAAATATCTGCATCACTGACATCAAGATGGCGACAATGCCCATCATAGCGCGGCTTTTGTTTGTTCGCCATTTGAGTCTCTCTTAGCTGATCCAAACGCTCGCGCGAGCAATAGCAGCGATACGCTTTGCCCTCTGCTAACAGTTGATCAATAACCGCTTGGTAACGCTCAAAGTGTTGTGTTTGATAATACGGTTCACTATCGGCATGCAACCCCAACCATTCCATACCATCTAAAATTGCCTGTACAGCTTCTGGTGTTGAGCGTTCAAGATCAGTATCCTCAACACGCAACACAAACTCGCCGTTATTTTTACGCGCATAGACCCACGAAAAAAGTGCCGTTCTTGCCCCACCAACATGCAAATACCCCGTAGGACTCGGGGCAAAACGCGTTTTTACTCTTTTAGTCACGTTATTTTACCTTAATTCACTTGTATATTATTGCCTGAAAAACGCTGACTAGTGTACTTGAAAACGCGATATGAATAAACCATGATGTTATCGTCAAAATTTGCATTTTATCTTTCATCTTTCAGCAAAGGGCTGCTACAATGAGCTAATTTTAAGCAATTTTCGGCATAACACTACGCCACTTTTATATGTCTTTCATCTACAGTTGCCATATCAACAATAGTTATTCGTTCTCACGTATTATTTATTTACTCAAAAATCCTTAGCGCTCTTTTGTTTCTTACTTTCAGTTGCAAAAAACATATCAATTTTTAAAATAAGCTTACTCTCTTAAGGTGAATCATGAGTGCTCAAACTTCACAAATAATTGAGGCTAAAACCCTCAAAGTTAATTTTATTCTTTCGATTATCTACGCGCTATTTAGCCTCGTCATTGTCTATTTCGCACAGTCTTTAACCATATTACTAGACGTCGGCTATTCAGTTATTACATTATTAATTTATGCCGCCTCACTCTATGTCATCAAAAAAATCAACCAGCCAGCTAACAAACGCTACCCTTATGGCTACCATCGTTTAGAACCTGTTTTTGTGCTCTTACAAGCAGGCTTTATTTTAATCGTTGCTGCAAGCGTTATCATTATGGCGATTGTTAACCTTATGACACATGCCGTCACACCTAACTATTTATTTGCCTTTATCGCTTCTATCACTGGCTCGCTTACTTGCAGCATAATGTATTTTTATGTACGTAATGCTGCTCGCAAAACAGGCTCAAAAATCTTGCATGCTGATGCTGAGTTATGGAAAGCGGATGCCTTACTCAGTGCCTCTGTTGATATCTCTCTTGCTATTGCTTTGATATTGGTATTTTTGGGCTTGCCACATATTGCCATCTATATCGACCCGATTATTGCTATTATCATGGGATTCGTGATCACAATCAAACCATTAAAACTCATCAAGGAAGCGGGGCTTAACTTATTAGATGCATCTGTTGCTCCTGAGTTACGTGAGAAAATCACCAACGCTGCTAATTTAATTTGTTCTAACCAAAGGTTAACCATTCAAAACAGTATCGTTACCCAATCTGGGCGATTTTTATTTGTGGATCTTCATCTAAAACTTCCTCAAACTATACCAACTCAAGAGCTACGTCATTTAAAAGCAACCTTACTCAAGTACTATAAAGACAACCATAAAGAAAATGTCATCTATGTTTACCTAAGTATTTAGGCTCATATCTTTCTTGCAACAAAGCTGGTTGATTGAACCTCTAAAATCTCAACTTCATCACCCACCTTGGCATCCTCCACCAACACACGCCATTCTGTATCTCCAATTTTGGTCTTTGCCACACCTGATTGTGTCGCTTTTGTAACAACGACAACTTGACCAATATAGCGCCCCAGACGATCATTAACATCTAACTCATTGGTTGATTGTTTTTGCTTTCTCTTTTTCAAAGCATAATAACCCAATAGCATCGATCCTAACGCAAAAATACCTGCCAATAATAGCTGCCAATTCATATGCAAATCAGGGAAAAACCACATAATAACGCCCATCAACAGTGCTGATATGGCAAAAAATAAGAAAAACATGGTCAAACTAAAAATCTCAATGATGAGCAATACACCCATTAAAATCCACCAATGCCAATATAACATTCATCACCTGCCTTTAAGTCAGCTTTTAATCTGCATTGATTTTAACAACTCACTAATGCCACCTACTGAACCAATAATATTAGAGGCTTCTAATGGCATCATAATGGTTTTGCTATTGTCTGATGAGGCAATGGCGCCCACTGCGTCAATATATTTTAATGCAACAAAATATTGAATCGCTTGAATATCCCCCTTAGCAATTGCATTAGAAACGGTTTCAGTCGCGACCGCCTCGGCTTGTGCGGTACGTTCACGCGCTTCCGCCTCACGAAATTGAGCCTCTTTATAACCTTCGGCTTCTAATGCTTGTTTCATTTTTTGCGCTTCGGCGGCAAGAATCTCGGATTGTTTTTCCCCTTCAGCTTTCAAAATAGCCGCTTGTCGCACCCCTTCAGCACGCAGAATCTCAGCGCGCTTCTCGCGCTCTGCTTTCATCTGTTGTGCCATGGCATCTAATAAATCACGAGGTGGTGTGATATCTTTTATCTCAACACGCACGATCTTAACACCCCATGGATCGGTTGCTTCATCAAGTACTGATAAAAGCTTAGCGTTCATAAAGTCACGATTTGACAACATTTCATCCAAGTCAATGCCCCCTAGCACCGTACGGATATTAGTCATGATTAAATTTTCTAATGCTAAAGGCAAATCATTGATCACATAAGTTACTTTCTTTGCATCAAGCACTTGAAAAAAGGCAACACCATCGACTTGCACACTGGCGTTATCGCGACTGATCACTTCCTGCTTTCTGACATTTAATACTGTCTCCTTTAAACTCACACGACTACGCACTCGATCGATTAAAGGAAAGATGATGTTTAAGCCCGGATGCAAGGTTTTATAGTAGCGCCCAAAGCGCTCAACCACAAACTCGGAGGCCTGTGGCACCACCTTAACTGAGGCAAAAACAAATACAACTGCTAAAACAATAATTACAATCGGAATCAGTGAATGAAGTGCCATTTTTTAATACTCCTGTAAATTGATATTTCACTTAGAAAGTGTAGTTAGTTTCGCTCTATTTTCCAAGCATTTGCAGTAAATCACCTTGATTTGTTTTACAACCACAAAAAACCATCTACACTGAAATTCACAATCATGTACGATATATATGTCTGCTTATGGATACTATTGCAATAATTGATGATGAATTAGATATTCGCGAAGGGCTTGCCAGTTACCTTCAACAGAATCATTTTGATACTGCCGTTTTTGAAGATGGTCTAACCTTTTTAGAGAACTTCCAAAAGCGTGACTTTTCATTGGTGATCCTCGATGTGATGATGCCTAAAATCGATGGTCTTGAGGTGTGTCGTGAGTTAAGAAAAAAATCCAGTGTCCCGGTGATTTTCTTATCGGCAGCCGGAGAGGCATTTGATCGCATTTTAGGACTTGAAGTCGGTGCGGATGACTATATTAGTAAACCTTTTAACCCACGTGAGGTGCTTGTTAGAGTTAAAACAGTCTTGCGTCGCCGCGGCAATACCAGCAATAGCACACATGGCGCGATCGAAACAATCGACTGGGTGATTTCCCCTAATAAGCGTACATTGACCTACCCTGATGGTGAAGAAATCAAATTCACCCCTGCAGTTTACGAGCTCTTTGAATATTTGTATCAGCACAAAGGCGAAACCGTTTCGCGCGAGCAAACCTTTGAAGCGCTTTTGAAACGTCCATTTGAGGAGTTTGATCGCACGATTGATATCCGCATTAGCCGCCTACGCAAAATGCTTGATAATAATTCTCAAGATGGTACAAGCTATATCCAGACAATTAAAGGCTCTGGTTACTTATTTGATTTAAAAGACTAAAGATATGAATATCAACCTTCGCAAAGTCATTCGTAGTCAGAAAAAAGCTTTTCATATCGGCATAAGCTGTGCATTTTTTTTGATCTTATTGCAATTTATTACCTCAAGTTATTATGTTTATTCTGGAGTCAACTTTCAACGCTCAGCCGAGATTAAAAACTATGACCCGACAAAACAAAATGACATATCAACCTTAAACTTATTCGATCTTGCCAGCATTGATAGTAATGAAGATAATTATATCCATGATCGCTTTGCTTTTTATTCGACCTTTCCATCATGTACATCATTAGGGATTTCACAACTTTTGAACAAAGTTGAAAAACCTATTCATAAGTGTGAAAGTTTCCTAAACAGCAATGGCAATTGGCTTAATGTGGTTTATTATTCAAAATTCCAACTTAACACACCGGTAAGTATCGTCTTTGGGATTGTTGTTGCGGTATTGTTTTTATTTATATTATTGTTTTTAATCCAGATCAAATGGAGCATCCCTTTTTTTGAGTTTCAGCGTTTTGCACAAGATATGGGCTTACGCCTTGAAGCCACACCGATTCAAATGAAACACGGAATTTTCGCCAAAGAAACAGCGGATACTTTTAACTTTATGCAAGATCGTATTAATCACGTGTTAACCTATCAAAATAAGCTTCTTGCAATGACCTGTCATGATATTAGAACGCCATTGGCACGCATCCAAGGGCGCCGCTTAAAAGATCAAAGTGCGCTTTCTCTTAAGGATCAACGCGATATTCATGAAATTAATCATATGCTGGATGATTTGGTTCTTTTTTCTAAAGAAAATTGGTTAAGCGGCATTCAATTTGAACAAACTAATATTTGTGATTTCTTTGATGATCTGATTGCTGAGTACATCGAAAATGATAGGAGCGTGCGCTTGATCAATCAGATGGATGATGACTTAGAGCTTGATCTTAAAAAACCAGCATTTAAGCGCGCTATTAATAATATTATCAATAATGGTCTAAAGCATGGTACGAAGGTGATTATTACTTTACAAACACAGATACAAGAATCTGCCAAATCATTATTGATTATTGATATTTTGGATGACGGCCCAGGAATCCCCGAGAATGAAATTAACAATATATTCACCCCTTTTTATACAGGATCCTCAACGAAGAAAGGTAATGGTTTAGGTCTTGCAATTACCAAGGAGATCATCGACATTCACCAAGGAAAACTAAAAGTAAGTAATGCAAAAACAGGAGGCCTTAATGTTCAGATTATCATCTAGAATTTGGCGGCTGAATGTGCTATTGCTACTTGGTTGTTTTATCTCTTCAGGCGTTGCTTTTACCTTATATTCTGCTTTTATTATTCAAAAAGTCGCCTTGCATGATGTTTATTACAATAGCCGACTCTACACATCTACCTATCACTTTTTATTGGTCAGCTTATTTTCAATCGGCTTTTTTTTGCTACCTTTTTTAAATATTTTTTCAAAAAGATTTGACAACAAACGCCTACTATTTATTTGCCTTACGTTACAACTTATCTCCATACTGACACTTTATTATCACTTTAGCTTTATGAGTCTTTTGTTTTCTGCTGTATCAATGTCATTAGCCAATATTATCTTTGTTGTAATCATTTTAAATTTATGGGCAATAACCCCTACTAAATATCGTTTTTTTATTATCTCGATTACTTATGCGATTAAAACCGTAATCCTCACCCTTTTCTTCAATGCGACCTATAACTATCATCAATTAGTCAATCATCCATATTTTCTGTTGTTTTGTGCGATGTTTATTTTAATCAGTGCTATTATCTTAATTTTTTGCAGCTTAGATTTTAAACGCAAAGCAGTCTATCACAGCTATACCGATCATTTATTTATCAACATCTTTTATCTTATGCGCCATTCTCGCGTATTTTTCAAAACAGCAGCAATTGCCATTATTATCACTGTAGTATTTATTTACCTAGATAAAATCAAGTTCCAAGCACTGGCAAACTACAGTGATCACTTAACGCCCAAACTATTCTTACAAACTGCTCCTATTAATCTATTACTGGCAACGATTATTTGCTATATCGCCAGTATTAAAAAACTCAAAACCCAGCTTGCCATTTTGCTTATTGTGATCTTTTGTGTCAGCTCCATAACACTGTTAACGATGCTGTACTTAAGCAAGGATACGAGCATTAATTTATTCTTTAGCTCACTGTTTATTACTGACCAAACCATTGCCTTTCTTGCTTATGCCTTTATTATTGGCATTTGTATCGATAAATTACTCAATGAATTCAAACGCAGTCAACTGTTTGCTTTTAGTGTATTTTATGTATTAACAGGCATTATGGTGTGGACAGTTTTGCAGATTTTAAATGCGGTATTTTAAATCGGTCAGCTATATCATTTTGTGAAGACACACCGAACTGATATACTATGCCAAATTTTTAATACGCATCTAAGATAATGATTGAAATAGCTAACCTTATCAAACCTCATACAACGCCAGATGCACTGCCATTAAATAAGCTTGAAAAACGCCTTTTGCGCAAAGTTGGACATGCAATTGAAGACTTTAATATGATTGAGGCTAATGATAAGGTTATGGTCTGTTTATCCGGTGGTAAGGACTCTTATACCTTACTCCAGCTGTTATTGATTCTGCAAAAAAAGGCACCGATTCACTTTGATATTATTGCCGTCAATCTTGACCAAAAACAACCTGGCTTCCCAGAGGAGGTATTGCCTGAGTATTTGAGTAAGCTTGGCATTGAATATCATATTATTGAGCGCGACACCTATAGTGTGGTTAAACGTGTGATCCCTGAGGGTAAGACAACCTGCGGCTTATGTTCACGTATGCGTCGTGGGATTCTGTATGATTTTGCACATGAAAATAAGGTCACCAAGATCGCTTTAGGACATCACAAAGATGATATTATTGAAACCTTCTTTTTGAATCTTTTTTATAATGGTCAAATCAAGGCGATGCCCGCTAAACTTAAAAGTGATGATGAGCGCAATATCGTCATTCGCCCATTAGCCTATGTTGCCGAAAATGAAATCAAAGCTTACGCACAACACATGAATTTCCCAATTATTCCTTGTAATCTATGTGGCTCACAAGAGAACCTACAACGCCAAAAAATTAAAGAAATGCTTCATGACATGGAGACCCAAACACCCGGACGCAAAGAAGTTATTTTCTCTTCACTGCAAAAAGTTGCCCCATCTCAACTACTTGATCATACGCTATTTGATTTCAAATCCCTGTAGCCCATTTAGCCCACCTGTGGCGCGCAAGGTCAAGTAATAACCTCACACACCACATCCCCCTGCGCTTTCACTTGTGCATACTAACACTTAGTCTTCGTGTATGAATAGCCATTTTATGTAACGATTTGTTTACATGTGTTAACCGCACCTGCCTTAAGGAATCCGCCATTGCATAAAGGTGGAATCTCAGCAATTTCTAATGCAAAAGGCTTATGTATTATGGTGAAACTTATTGCAGTTAAAGAAAACACTTCAACGTGGATTTTATGATGATGACTAAAAAAACCTTTATATTTTTTCAAAATTGGGTATATTCTCTAAGCAAATTTCAGCAATCAAATTTTAGGATAACTCCATGTCAGATCTGATGCTTTTTAGTGGGCGCGCAAGTAGCGCATTAACTGAAGAAATCTCTCATTTTTTAGGTGTACAAGTAGGGCGTGCTACGGTTTCTAGCTTTAGCGATGGCGAATCTCATATTGAGATTATCGATAACGTTAGAGGCCGTGATGTCTTTATCGTACAATCCACTTGCCCTCCGACTAATGATCACATTATGGAGTTGATGTTCTTAACTGATGCGCTGCGCCGTTCATCCGCCGGACGCATCACCGCGGTAATTCCTTACTTTGGTTACGCGCGTCAAGATCGCCGTGTGCGTTCATCGCGTGTACCAATTTCAGCACGTGTTGTTGCTGATATGTTAACCGGTGCTGGTATTGATCGTTTATTAACTGTTGATATTCATGCCGAGCAGATTCAAGGCTTTTTTAATATCCCTTTAGATAACGTCTATGGCACACCGATTTTATTGGATTATATTCGCTCATGCCGCTTAGAAAATCCAATTGTCGTCTCACCTGATGTCGGTGGCGTGGTACGCGCGCGCGCCATGGCTAAAGCACTTAACACTGACCTTGCGATTATTGATAAGCGCCGTCAAAAAGCCAATGAATCTGAAGTGATGAATATCATTGGCGATATTAATGGTCGTCATTGCTTGATTGTTGATGATATCGTTGATACAGCTGGCACACTATGCAAAGCCGCACAAGCACTTATTGATCACGGTGCAAAGAAAGTATCCGCATATTGTGTTCATCCCGTGCTATCTGGCAAAGCCATTGAAAATATCGAAGGCTCTGTTCTTGAGGAACTCGTCGTTACTAATTCCATTCCATTACATAGTACAGCCCTTAAGTGTAAGAAGATCAAAACGCTATCATTAGCCCCAATGCTCTCAGAAGCGATTCGTCGCACCAATAATGAAGAATCTATTAGCTTAATGTTTTGTGATCTGATTTAGGTCTTAACTTTCCTTAGCTTTTTTGTTAGAATCCACGAGCTTTCTCGTCAGGGTCGCATGATAAGAAAGTTTTTTAATATAAAATTTAACTTTAAATATACGTTTTAAGGAAATTAAAATGACAGAGTTTACGCTACACGCGGAATTAAAAACTGAAACAGGTACAGGTGCGAGCCGCCGCCTACGTAAAGCAGGGAAAGTTCCTGCAATTATCTATGGCAACGGTTCTGAAGCAACAGCTATCATCCTTGATCACAACAAGATCTTGCATGCTACTGAAAACAAAGCGTTCTATACAGCAACTGTTACTATCGATATCAATGGTAAAACTGAAAGCGTTAAGATCAAAGCATTACAACGCCATCCATTTAAGCCAAAAATCCTTCACGCTGACTTTATTCGCGCGTAATTAAAGCGAATATTCTTACAACAACGTTGGCTGAGCATGAGTCGAAGCCAAACGCCTTATTTTATTGTTAATTCAACGCTTAAAGACCCTTCGACTCACGCTCAGGGCACTATAATACCTTAAGGCAGCTGAGCTTTCCTTTTCTTCAAAAATCAAAATGAAATCGCGGAGCCCGTGATTAAATCATCCAAACTTTGTAAAGGTCCAAGCGGTTTAATCTCATCAATATAGGCCTTGCGTTTAGGCTCACCTGACCAAAGCTTATAAACAACTAATTGATCTTGAAGAATAAACACCGCTTGAAAGCGCCAACCTTCTTTCATAATCTCCTTACGAAATCCTGTTAAGTCCAAAAATGCATTGCCAATACGATCTTCGTACTCGTAATCAACATTGACAACATATGCTTGACAGCGTTTAAATAGGCTCAAACATTCAGCAACAGGCTCAGGGATGTTCTTACCGGTGCTTAATGGGTCAAACCGAATACGGATATCCAGATAGTTTTCAATTTTGACGTTATTGGCAACATAAGGATCAAACCCCATATGATTAAGCTCAGTCACAGTTGTTTTATTTGGAGAAACCTCATCATAAACACTCTGGATACTATTGAATGTCTGCCAATGATCATTACGCTCAACTTTTTTCGATGGCAATAAAAAGCTACATCCAGACAAAAATGCTGCGGTCGCACAATATATTATAACCAGTCGCCATTTCATTGGTTAATCCTTAGCCGTTTTATGTTCCATATGCCAAGTATAGTTTATAATTTAGGATGTAAATGCTTCTAATTTAAAAATTGCTCATCTTAAATAAAACAAAAAATATAAAACTTAACGCAGATTACAAAGCAAAGGGTTAACTTATTTTTGTGCATGTAGTATAGTGATGAATCGTTTGTGAGCATTGCTTGCGTTTTTTTAATTAATAAAAAAGGGGGTTTTTATGTTTAATAATGTTGACTATTCCAAATGTATCACTGCTAATTTTTTTAACGAAGCTTAGCAAATCTTCAATCAAAATTCATTTTGATTGCACCTGAAAAGAAACTTGACTTTTGGGGCATAGTATACTTATTATCCAATAATCTATAACTATTTAATTGTTTTGAAAAATCTTTGCAGTGTACTGGCAAGTCTTTTATCAACAAAACATCATCAGTGTTCTGAAATGTATTCGGTCGATCTGCTATTACAGAGAAACTAATAGATGACAGTTTTTGCAAAAGTACCCCACCTCCCACAATTGGGATGTTACCTAATTCGTCTGCATACACTTTAATTAAGCGCTTAACATTGGCACATAGTTCCACAATGTTGGCAATATGCTCTGGACGGTACATCATCGTATGATATGGGATACTAAAATAGTGTGTATACTTTTGATTAATTGCGAAGTTGGATGAAGTCAAAATAAAAGGAGGGTTTTTAGGCTTGTAAAACTCATGATATGCTTGTTGAATTTCTTGTAATGGTAATGTTATATCGTTATCCGCCAATCTATGGATCACACTATAGCCACAAACCGCATCAAGCAGATGGTTTATGACATTACTTAAATAATAAAAGTTCTTAATATTTGAGTGATGAACTTTAATATAATTTAGAATAATATCCTGATATAAGCTCTTTGTATTTGATGCTTGATTGCTTCCCATTAGTTTTTTTAATATATATTCTCGTATATGCCAAGCATGGACATTATTTTTTAGCAATTCCGTTAACTCTTCAGGAAATCCAATATAGACAAATCGCCAATCACTTTTTACTCCTCTAGCAATGTTGCGGATAACGGAAAAGTCAGTACCATCATTGGATGGTGAATAAAATTTTTCCGTTATGCCCATCGCACTTTGCATCTTAGCATACTTTGAATACTGCTTGTAAGTACTGACTATAATTGGAACTCTTGTTCCTGCACAAACACTCCACGTTGATATTACATTAATCTTTTGTGTATAGGAAAATTTACTCATATAAGCAAAATCTCCTACTATTGCCAACTCACCAGGAATAACATAATTTCCAAGCTCCATAAAAAAGTGCATCGATTTTTCAACAACCATACCAAAAGGAATATTATCAGCAACAATATTACCGTCCGGATCATAGAAATAATCAGCATCACAGATTAAATCACCATAACGATAGCTATATTTAGTAAATTCGTACTTCTCGATACCATCGACAGTATCTAGCAATGCCACAAACTCTGGATTGGCTTTATGCATTAATATACGCACATCTGCCCAATTTAATTTCTCTACACCCACTTCTCTTTTCTCCACCCCATTTTTATTATTATCATTCTTTTTTACTTAGTAACTTAGATTACGCACTTTTTTTATTTCAACACGACTTACCCGTGCAGCTTTATTTATCTCAACTAAATAGCTAATCGTACCCTGAGCAAAGTCGAAGGGTAACTCAAAAACAATCACGGACTTCGACTGACGCTCAGTACACGGTTCCATAATACAGTTTAGTCACAGCCTACATTTTCGTAATATAATTTAGTTATAGCAATACAGCAATCTACCATACACCTCATTACTTAATGCAATACGAATGCACTTAAAAACTAAAGTCAAAACATGTTAAGTATTATCCATAAATTTAATGTTGCTGTATAGTTTGCAAGCTTAAAGAATGATAAAAAAATCAGCAATAGAATACCTTGGTAATAATGCAAAAATAAGCTGAGTTTTAACTATACCCCTCACCCGAGCAGCTTAAGCTGCACGACCTCTCCCACAAGGGGAGAGGTACTAGTTGATGCAACTTATTATTGATTCATTACTTGGTTATAAGAGATTCTTATTTGCAAGGTAATCCAATTACCCTAAGAATTGATATCAGCGTAGTTATTTTGTTGGGGCAAGATTGGCTGCTTTTGCTGCTGCGGGTGAATGATAAGAATTAAAGTAATCAAAGAATTTGCCTTCTGGTTTTAAGATAAATACATCCTCTTTTTTGCCACTAAAACTCATTTGATAAGCCTGCATACTACGCCAGAAGTTATAGAAGCGCTCTGACTTGCCATAAGCATCTGTATAAATTTCAGCTGCTTTTGCATCAGCTTTGGCTTTGATTTGCTTAGCATCACGATCGGCTTGCGCCAATGTTATTGTCACCGTCGCATCGGCATCCGCGCGAATTGACTCTGACATTTGCTCACCTTGTGCGCGAATCGAAGATGCTACTTTTTGACGCTCTGAACGCATTCTTTGGTAAATTGATTCCGTCACTGTTTCAGGTAGATCAATCTGCTTAATACGCACATCAACAACGTCAATACCGATCTTCTTCGCTTGCTCTTGTACGCTCTTTGTTAATGTTTGCATTAATTGATCACGCTCATTATTAATCAACCCTTGAATATCAATCTTACCAACCTCAGCACGTAAGGATGCTTCCAAGAACTGTCTTAATAATAATTCAGCGCGTGAGTCATTGCCTGAAACACTACGATAGAACTGTGAAATATTATCAATCTTCCACTCTAAATACGCATCAACAATGACATCTTTTTGTTCATTGGTGACCACACGCGATGAGTCAACTGTCAACGTGCGCAAACGCATATCATAGACTTTGACTTGCTCAACAAGTGGAATTTTAAAATGCAGCCCTGGCGTGTAAACCTTAACCTGACCATCACTGGTTTGATTTAATTCCCCAAGCTTTAAAATCACCGCTTCATTACCTTGATTAACACGAAACATTGAACTAAATATCAGTAGCAATGCCACGATTACAACAACGATTAGACCCATTAATTTATTGCTCATCGCTGACCTCCTTGAACCGTTGAAGAAATTGCCAGCGGTGATAAATTATCACCATAAAATAGGTTTTTAGCACCATCGCCATCAACGATATAAAGCTTATTATTTTTAAATATATTTTCCATCGTTTGATAATATAATTGATTCTCAATAATACTTGGGTTTTGCTGATACACAGGTAACAGCTGACTGAAGTTTGCGACATTACCTTCAGCCTCTAACACAACTTTTGACTGGTAAGCACGCGCCTCATCCATAATCCGTTGCGCACGCCCCTTCGCTACTGGCACAACTTTATTGGCATAGCTTTGCGCCTCGTTTTGCACACGCTCACGATCTTCACGTGCTTTAATCACATCATCAAAGGCGCTTTTAACCTCAGCTGGCGCTTGTGCTGGCTGCATAATGACTTCATTGACCAAAATACCCGTTTCGTACTTATTCAAAAGCTTCTCTAATTCTTTTTGCACTTCTAACGTAATCTGCGTTCTTGACGTCGTTAGAATCTTCTCTAGTTTATTTTCACCAACCACTTGACGTACTGCACTTTCAAGCGCTTGACGCAAGATAAGCTCTGGGTTATTCGTGGCAAATAAATAATCTTCTAAATTAGCAATACGGTATTGTACTGAGAATGACACATGCACAATATTCTCTTCAGAGGTGAGCATTTGCTTATCAAGCTTTATCGTATTTAACACTTCAACATCTTTTTTTATCACACTGACAAAGCCAGGCGCATGCCAATGCATCCCAGGACCTTCAATGCTTGAAAATTTACCAAAGGTCAATACGGCAGCCTGTTGCGCTGGTTGCACCACATAAACACCCATACCTGCCCAAATAATAACAGCTGCTGCAACCACACCAATAGCGATTTTCTTAACCGGTAATGGCTTTTGATCGGCACTACGCGAGTAAATACTTTTACGCTGATTATCATCCTTACGCGGTGGCTCATTATTGTTGTTACTATTGTTATTATGATCGCCGCCATGATTATTACCACTACTACCACCATTGCCAGATGAATTATTATCTTGCTTACGCCCTTTGCCTAGGAATCGGCGGATTGCTTCTTCTAAGTCGGGTGGCCCTTGATTAAATACCTTACGTCGTGACAGAAATTTCAATGCCATAGATACTACTTTTGATTTGCTCTTTCAGTACCGCTAATGGTGACTAAATTTTGCTATTAACTCAAGCTTATTATTTCGACATATCGCATCAAAATCATTTTTTGCAATGTGTATTGTTAATTGATATTCACCTGCATCCGTTATTTGCTCTTTTTCAACCACGCCTAGTTGATAAAATGCTGCACGCACTTTGCCTTCATTCGGCAATAAGGTCAAAACACCTTTGAGCCATTCTTGGTTAAAGTGCTTAGCGATTGATTCATATAGATATTCAATCCCATCACCGGTTTGCGCTGAAAGATATACATCCGCAGGACGATCTTCATGATAGACAATATGCGGTGTTAAGTTATTCAAACAGTCAATTTTATTATATACATTGAGTATCGGTTTATCATCCGCTTCAATCTGCTGTAGCACCACTTTAACTTGCTCGATATAGGCACGATGATGCTCATCGGCATAGTCAATCACATGCACTAATAGGTCTGCTTCAATTGCCTCTTCAAGCGTAGCACAAAACGCTTCAACCAAATCATGTGGCAAATTTCGGATAAAGCCCACAGTATCGGATAATACCACCTCACCTAATTTAGGAACATCGATTTTACGCAAGGTTGGATCTAACGTTGCAAACAACTGATCTTTGGCTAAAACGCTTGCTCCACTTAAATGATTAAACAATGTCGATTTACCGGCATTGGTATAACCAACAAAAGCAATCGTTGGCACATCATTTTTCTGACGTGACGCGCGGCTTAAGCCACGTTGCTTTTTGACTTTTTCCAGACGTTTTTCAATTTGAGCAATGCGCTGTCGTAATAGACGCCGATCCAGCTCAAGCTGCGTTTCACCAGGTCCACCGCGAACACCAATACCACCCTTTTGTCGTTCCAAGTGCGTCCAGCCACGCACCAAACGTGTCGCAGCATAGTTTAATTGCGCTAACTCAACCTGAAGTTTACCCTCATGCGTTTGCGCGCGTTGTGAGAATATCTCCAAAATCAAACGCGTGCGATCAATCACTTTGCAATTTAATGCTTTTTCGATGTTGCGCTCTTGTGAAGGCGTAATACTATGATTAAAAACCACCAGATCAATCTCATGCTCTTCAATCATTGCTTTAATCTCTTCAAGCTTGCCTTTGCCACAAAAGTATTTAGGATCAGGCTGCGAGCGACGTGCCGTTATCGTCTGTATAATTTGCCAATTAGCAGCATGCACCAATCCATTAAGCTCAGAAAGCTCGGCATTTAATTCAGGTTTAGATGAAAAATCGATATCGATAAGTAGGCAGTTTTCACCTACCTCATGTTCTTGAAAGATCTCCAAAGAAAGATCCTCTTAATGTCTTTATGTTATAGATAAATATTATTGTTGCTGCGCAGATTGTTGGTTGTAATGCTCATCTGAATTATTTGCATCATCATATGACTCTTCGAATGATGTTTCTTCGATAGATTCAAAACCATCTTCTTGATCTGAGTTATGGTTTTGCTGACCATGATTTGGATTATAATTGCTATAAACCAAACGCACTGCTTTGGCAGGAACTACTGTTGAGATCGCATGCTTATAAACCATTTGATTGACGCTGTTGCGCAATACGATAGAAAATTGATCAAATGCTTCAATAACGCCTTGCAACTTAATGCCGTTTACCAAGTAAATTGATACAGAAATTTTCTCTTTTCTTAATGCATTTAAAAACGGATCTTGCAAAGATGCGATTCTAGACATAGTAATATCCTCTTTATTGTTCTTTAATAGTTATAATAATTTTAGTTAAGGTTATTTACCTCGCAGCTTAGACTGCTGGCAGGCATTCTATCACTATCCTTGACCATAACAAAGGATAATAGCGGGATTTTTATGCGCAAACTGCATTTTTGATTAAGACAGAACAATTCCTCACACAACTGATGATTCCTTTTATATCATTTTTTCGGCATAATGCTCACCATAATAAAATAGCTACTACACAAGCATATGCAACACATCCGAAACTTTTCTATTATTGCGCATATTGACCATGGCAAATCAACGCTTTCTGATCGCTTTATTCAAGTCTGTCAAGGGTTGACTGATCGTGAAATGAAACAACAAGTACTCGACTCGATGGATATTGAGCGCGAACGTGGTATCACTATCAAGGCGCAAAGTGTGACTTTAAACTATACCGCCAAAGATGGGCAGACTTATCAACTAAACTTTATTGATACTCCCGGACATGTTGACTTTTCATACGAAGTATCACGCTCATTGGCAGCTTGTGAAGGTGCATTACTCGTTGTAGATGCAGCACAAGGCGTTGAAGCGCAAACGGTTGCCAACTGCTATACTGCGATAGAGCAAAACTTAGAAGTCATTCCGGTACTTAATAAAATTGACCTGCCATCTGCTGAGCCTGAGCGTGTATGCGCTGAGATTGAAGACATTATTGGCATTGAAGCCGTTGGAGCTACGACCTGTAGCGCTAAAACCAGCTTAGGTGTTGAAGACGTTCTAGAGACGATTATCGCTAAAATACCTGCCCCTGTTGGTGATTTAAATGCACCATTGCAAGCCTTGATTATCGACTCGTGGTTTGACCCATACCTTGGTGTTGTATCACTTGTGCGTATTCGTAATGGACAATTGCAAGTCGGAGATAAGATTAAAGTCATGTCGTCAGGACAAACCCATCAAGTCGATCAACTTGGCATTTTCACACCAAAGATGAATAAATTACAAACCCTAAAGGCAGGTGAAGTTGGGTTTATTGTCGCTGGCATTAAAGATATTCATGGCGCACCTGTAGGCGACACATTAACCTTAGCCAAAAACCCTACTGACAAACCTGTTCCTGGGTTTAAAAAAGTTCAGCCACAAGTCTATGCCGGCATGTTCCCGATTAGTGCGGATGATTTTGAAGCATTCCGCGAGGCATTAGAAAAATTAAGCTTAAATGATGCTTCTCTTTTCTTTGAACCTGAAGTCTCGCAGGCACTTGGCTTTGGTTTTCGTTGTGGCTTCTTGGGACTTCTGCACATGGAAATTATTCAAGAACGCTTGGAGCGTGAATACAACCTTGACTTGATCACTTCAGCGCCAACGGTTATTTACAAAGTAACACTTAAAAATGGTGAAGAGATTGAAGTCGACAATCCATCGAAACTGCCTGAGCCTTCTGCCATTGCTGAGGTATGTGAACCCATTGTTCGCGCGTCTATTTTAGTACCGCAAGATTATGTTGGCGCGATTATCACCCTTTGTGTTGAAAAGCGTGGCACACAAGTCGATATGAACTATTTAGGCCGTCAAGTATCTATCATTTATGACATCCCGATGATCGAGGTGGTTTCTGATTTCTTTGATCGTTTGAAATCTGTTAGTCGCGGCTACGCCTCGCTTGATTATGAATTGCAACGCTATGAAGCTGCCAACATGGTGCTCTTAGATATCCTTATTAATGGCGAGAAAGTCGATGCCCTTGCCAGCATCGTCCACAAAGATCAATCCGTTTACAAAGGGCGCGAGTTGGTTGAACGCTTAAAAGAGCTCATTCCAAGACAGATGTTTGAAGTGGCTATTCAAGCGGCAATTGGTGGTGCTATCATCGCTCGAAGCACCGTTAAAGCGATGCGTAAAAACGTTCTTGCTAAATGTTATGGTGGAGATGTATCACGTAAGCGAAAACTTCTTGAAAAACAAAAAGCCGGTAAAAAACGCATGAAACAAGTTGGTAACGTTGAAGTACCACAAGAAGCATTTTTATCCGTGCTTAAAAAGAATTAAATAAGAAAACAATCACCACCATTACCCCAAATCATTAGGCATTTTAGCGTATGGACTTTAACCCGATTAAACTTTCTGCCAAATGGCAAACCGTTGTCAGCAGTATGGTTGGCATACACTCAAACCCACCAAACACGCAAACTCATTATCTAGAGCTTCAAGACGGTGACCAGCTTAAACTTTCTATATCCCACGCAGGTGCGACGACGAAAAATATTACCGTTGTGATGTTTCACGGTCTTTCCGGTGATGAGAACTCTTCATATATGGTACGCATTGCAAAAAAGCTACTTAACTTAAACTATCACGTTGTCCGTGTTAATCATCGTGGTGCGAATAAACATTTATTGCCACTGGCTAGAAATATTTACCATGCAGGGAAAAGCGAGGATATTTATGCTGTATTAAAATATATTGCACAGCTAGATAACCAAACTCAACTCATTCCCATTGGCTTTTCTATCTCAGGCAATATGTTACTCAAGGCACTGGCTGAGCATAGCAATAGCGATGCTCTACCGATTAAACACGCCATTGCAATTGCGCCACCAATGGATTTATTAGCAAGCATGGCCAAACTTTCGCAGAAGAATAATGCGATTTTTAATCGACACTTTGCCAAACGCTTATATAAGCTTTTTAAACATCGCGCCATTACCCATAATCACTATCAAACGTTTCAAGAAAGAGCTGCTACGTTACCTAAAAATTATGGCGTGTATGAAATCGATGAGACCTTTACGGCAAAGGAGGCAGGGTTTGTTACAGCACATGAGTATTACACCCATTCAAGCGCCAAAAACTATCTTGCCAAAATAATATATCAAACCACCATCGTCTGCGATCACGATGACCCGTTTGTTGATAATCGCTTTGCCATTGGGCTTTTGCATACAAATATCGATATTCAATGGACCCATAAGGGCGGTCATATGGGTTATTTATCGAGATGCAAAGGCTTGCGCCCTTTTGAGTTTTGGCTTGATAAAAAGCTTATTTCACTTATTGAAAGCTAAGACTAAATGTCCACCCATAATTAATCACCGCACCCTGAGCGTAAGTCGAAGGGTAAGCTTGGAAAGGTCACACTTCATAGAGGCTTCGACTTATGCTCAGCCAACGCCTATACAATCAAAGTGGGCAGGAACATGGTCATTGCCTATTGACAGCTAAAAAATAAGAAATAAAAAGCCATTAACTGCCGGCAAAAAACTCTTTAACATTATCAAACCACGATTTTGATTTTGGTGAATGTGTTTGATGTTCACCAATCGAATCACCAAATGCCTCTAACAGTTCGCGCTGTTTACTATTGAGATTAATCGGTGTCTCGACGGTGACCTTACACATCAAATCACCCATGCTATTACCACGCAGGGCTTTAACACCCTTGCCTCTTAGTCTAAACATTTTGCCTGTTTGTGTTTCAGCAGGGATCTTAAGTTTCACTTTACCATCAATCGTTGGCACATCGAGCTCACCACCTAAGCACGCTGTCATAATACTAATAGGTACTTCACAATATAGATCCGAACCGTTACGCTCAAAAATCGCATGCTCTTTGACATGTACTTGCACATATAAATCACCCGCTGGCGCACCATTTTCACCGGCTTCACCTTCGCCTGATAATCTGATTCTATCACCGATATCAACACCTGCTGGAATTTTCACAGAAAGTGATTTAACATCCTGTTTACGACCTTGACCATGACATACACGACATGGATCTTTAATTGTAGATCCACTACCATGGCACGTCGGACAGGTCTGTTCAACTGAGAAGAAACCTTGTGACATACGCACAGCTCCCGCGCCATGGCAAGTGCCACAAGTCTGCTTACCTGAACCACCCGAACCATGACAGCTATCACATGAAACATAGGTTGGGACTTTGATCTTTTTGGTTGTGCCGTGCACTGCCTCTTCAAGTGTGATTTCTAGATTGTATTGTAAATCATTACCACGCCTGCTTTGAGCTCGTGATGAGCGCCCTGATCTTTGACCACCAGCGCCACCAAAAATATCACCAAAGATATCACCAAAGATATCACCAAATATGTCGCCAAAGCCTTGTTGACCACCACCAAAGCCGCCATGTCCACCCGCTTGATTGACTCCGGCATGACCGAATTGATCATAGGCGGCACGCTTTTGTGGATCACTTAAAATTTCATAGGCTTCAGACGCTTCTTTAAACTTAGCCTCGGCATCTTTATCATTAGGGTTTCGATCTGGGTGATATTTCATTGCCAACTTACGATATGAACGCTTGAGCTCTTGTTCTGTTGCGCTCTTGGATACTCCTAATACTTCATAATAATCTCTAGGCATAGTGCTACCATTATTCTATTTCAATTCAAAACGCTATAAAAAATGCGGGACATGCCCGCATTTTTCAAGTTAAAAGTATCGTTTATTTCGATGAATTATTTTTTATCGTCATCTTTAACTTCTTCAAACTCAGCATCAACCACATTATCATCTGCCTTTTGCTGTGTTTGTTCTTCAGATGAAGCACCTGCTTCAGCATTCGCCTGACCTTGCGTTTGCTCATAAGCTTTTTGTGCAATCGGTGCAAATGCCTCTTCTAATGCTTTTGTTTTTGCTTCGATGTCATCTTTATTATCTGTTTTTAATACAGCTTCTAAATCAGTACATGCCGCTTCAACTTTTGCTTTTTCATCTTCAGAAACTTTGCCCTCTAAGTCTTTTAATGACTTACGAGCGCTGTGCAATAAGTTGTCACCAGTATTGCGTGCTGAGACCAACTCATGGAACTTCTTATCGGTTTCAGCATTGGCTTCAGCATCTTGAACCATATTGTTAATATCATCTTCAGACAAGCCACTTGATGCTTTGATCACAATAGTTTGCTCTTTGCCAGTTGCTTTGTCTTTTGCCGATACATTCAAAATGCCATTGGCATCAATATCAAAAGTTACTTCAATTTGTGGCATGCCACGTTGTGCTGGTGGAATATCTGATAAGTCAAATCTACCCAGTGACTTATTCGCAGACGCCATCTCACGCTCACCTTGCAATACATGAATAGTTACCGCTGGCTGATTATCTTCTGCTGTTGAGAAAACTTGTGATTTCTTCGTTGGGATCGTCGTGTTGCGCTCGATCAACTTAGTCATCACGCCACCCATTGTTTCAATACCAAGAGACAGTGGTGTTACATCAAGAAGCAATACATCTTTAACATCACCTGCTAATACACCCCCTTGAATCGCGGCCCCCATTGCAACTGCTTCATCAGGGTTTACATCACGACGTGGCTCTTTACCAAAGAATGCTTTAACTTCTTCTTGTACTTTCGGCATACGTGTTTGACCACCAACCAATAATACATCTGTGATGTCAGATACTTTAAGACCTGCATCTTGTAATGCTTTTTTGCACGGCTCAATTGAGCGCTTGACTAGATCTTCAACCAATGATTCAAACTTAGCACGTGTTACTTTGATGTTTAAATGCTTAGGACCCGTTGCATCTGCGGTGATATATGGCAAATTCACATCAGTTTGTTGTGCAGATGATAATTCAATCTTAGCTTTCTCAGCTGCTTCACGTAAACGCTGAAGTGCCAAGGTGTCATTATGTAGATCAATACCACTTTCTTTCTTGAACTCATCGATCAAGTAGTTCATTAATGCTACGTCAAAGTCTTCACCACCTAGGAAAGTATCGCCATTTGTTGCTAATACTTCAATTTGGCTATCGCCATCAACATTTGCAATTTCAATGATAGATACATCAAATGTACCACCACCTAAGTCATACACGGCAATGGTTTGATCTGCTTTTTGCTTATCCATACCATAAGCAAGTGCTGCTGCTGTTGGCTCATTGATAATACGCTTAACATCTAAGCCCGCAATGCGACCTGCGTCTTTTGTTGCTTGACGTTGTGCATCATTAAAATAAGCAGGAACAGTAATTACCGCTTCGGTTACCGTCTCGCCCAAGAAATCTTCTGCGGTTTTTTTCATTTTACGCAATACTTCAGCAGATACTTGCGGCGGCGCCATTTTTTTATCTTTTAACACTTCAACCCAAGCATCACCATTATCTGCTTTGATCACTTTGTATGGTACCTTTTTAACGATATCGTCTTGCACCACTTTCTCGTCAAATTTGCGTCCAATTAAACGCTTAACAGCAAATAGCGTATTGTGTGGATTCGTTACTGCTTGGCGCTTAGCTGCTTGCCCTACTAAAATCTCACCACCTTCAGTGTATGCCACAATTGAAGGGGTTGTACGCGCACCCTCTGCATTTTCGATAACTCGAGCCGTCTTGCCGTCCATTACTGCAACACAAGAGTTTGTTGTACCTAAATCTATACCAATAATTTTACCCATTATGATCTCCTTTTATTTCAACGCTCAAAAATATGTTGACGCGTTTTTATTTTTCAAGTTTTTATTTTATTTATTTCTTTAACTTTTTCATTCTATCAGTCTAGTTTTTGTCGTTAACGACTTGCCACATCAGGGCGTATGCAATACGCCCCTACATCGACAACATCTGCAAAATGATCAAAAATATAAAATCTTAGTTTTTCACCACCAATACACGTGCCGGACGAATAACACGATTATTCAATTCATAACCCTTTTGAAATACATTCATCACCATATTGTCATCCATTTCAGGATTAGGCGACATTGCCATTGCTTCATGTTTATTTGGATCAAAAACTTCACCATGCGGATCAAGTTGTGTCACACCAAATTTCTCTAGTGTGTCGACCAACATCTTCATCGTTAAGTCAACACCTTCCGCCATTGCTTTGGCTTCCTCAGACTCAGCTGAGACTTCAGCAGCCTTCTCCATGCTATCAAGCACAGGTAAGAGCGCATTGGCGAATTTTTCTAAGGCAAACTTATGTGCATTCTCAACATCCTTTTGTGCACGACGTCGAATATTCTCCATCTCAGCATGCGCACGCAATACTTTGTCATCGGCAGTGGCAACAGTTTCTTGCATATTATCAATCGTTGTTTTGAGTGACTCATTTTCTTTGCGAAGCGCAATCACTTCATCAATCATATCTTGAGATTCAGTGTCTTCCTGATCAGCAGCTTCCCCTGCCATCAACTCAAAATCTTCTTCGTGCTGTTTCGGATGTTTATGCGACATTGATACACCTTAAATTATTTTTTAGATTTTTATTACGGCGTAACAATTGTGGGCGCTTTTGCGCTTTTCAAGGAATTATTTTAATATATTAGATGACAATTAGCTTTACCGGTCACGACAACTAGAATTGCCGGTCAAATCATGTAGGCTATTCCTTAATCAA
>NZ_JBQAJM010000028.1:0-30757 GCF_052030685.1 Cysteiniphilum sp. 19S12-1 | reverse complement strand
GAGGGTTTGAGGGGCGTTAAATTGCAAAAAAAGTTTGATTTGAATACTTAATAATCAAAAATTTACCAACTTGGGTAATGACATTATTGCCATCATCAGCATAAATCAGATCATCACCATTGCCACTATAAATTTGGTTATCTCCGTCTCCTACGACGATCTCATTATCACCGCCTCCTGCACGAATGATATTATTACCATCGCCTAATTCAATGTAATCATCGCCTGCCGCTGTGGTAACATTGTTATCGCCATTGTAAGCGAAGACTTCATTATTGCCTGCCCCTAATTTCACGGTATTGTTACCATCACCTAAATTCACCGAGTCATCGCCTGAACCTGCATAAACCATATTATCGCCATCATAAGCATCTAGTTCATTGTCCCCATTGCCTAGGCGGATACTATTATTACCATCCTCAACGTAGACATAATCATAATCAGAACCGCCATAGATTTGGTTGTCACCACTGCCTGCTTGAATGATATTTTCACCGTGTCCCGCTTTAATAACATTATCACCCTCGCCCACATAGATCGTGTCATTACCCTTTCCTGCCCGAATACTGTTATTACCATCGCCAGTCTCTATATCATTATCGCCATGTCCTGCCCTAATTAAGTTATCGCCATCACCGGCATCTATTCGATCATCACCCCCACCAGTTGTAATCGTATTATTTCCTTGACCTGCATCAACCCAGTTATTACCCGCTTTGGCATGAATCACATCGTTACCTGCATAAGTTTCAATGTAGTCATCCCCTTTGCTACCTATACGGTGTAAATTATCCGTTATTGCACTATATTTACTTTCATCATTAAGTAGCTCCGAGATTACATGCACATGACCCTCGCTATCAATAATGGTATCAACGCTTAAACCTTTAAAATAACCACTAAGTTTCATGCTGCTGCGATAAAACAAATCATCCGCCTGATATAGCGTTGTCTGATTGAAATGATTTCCAATTGCTTTCACATACAGATCATCACCATCACGCAAGAAGTATAACTCATCCATTGTCACTCCTTGTAGCAGTAGCGCATCCTCAACATTAGATGCATCAGCAACAATCACATCATTATTGAAAGACAGATTTGATAGCACATAATGATCAATGCCCAAACCACCTGCTAAATAATCATGATTCCCTCCCCCATCTAAAATATCGTTACCTGCTGTGCCTTGTAAATATTCACGCTTGCCAATTCCTTTGATATGTGTCATTTGTGCTACTTCATCAAAGCACGTTAAAGTCACACTGTGATGAAATGACTTCTCTTCGCCATTGATCTCCATGCTCATAGTTTTATGCGGCGTTAGTTGCCAACGCTCGGTGCCGTTGTTAAATTCAAGATAGGTTGATGAAGAATAGTCCCGTTTATCCTCATCATAATCTTTGGTCATACCATAATCCACCAAGGTGATATTTAGACCTTTCTCCTGAGAAACGAACATTAGATCTTTGACGTGAGTTTTTGTATAAGATGCTCCCTGACTCCAAAATATTTGTGAAAATGACGTTAAATTAATCTGATTAAAATCACTTAATTGGATACCCTCATTAAATACTAACGTTGAGCTGTTCCCAGGGATTTGTCGTGATAAATCCATTTTTTTAATTCTATCTTCTCCATCCATTACTGAAAAAACATAACGGTTATGTCCCATATAACCATACAGATAGTCATTACCTTTGCCACCGATTAAAGTATCATCACCCTCTCCTGCGGCTAAGCGGTCATCGCCCAAGCCACCATCAAGTGTATCATCACCAGCATTCCCCTCTAAGTTATCATTCCCATCTTGCCCATACATAAAATCATTTTCATTACTACCTATTAGCTTATCATCATAGGGCGTCCCTCTTACCGTAGTTGGATCAAGTAACATATGTGACCTATCCACCACCTCTCCATCAGCAAAAATAAATTGATTCACGCCTGAGTGATAATTTGATGTCGTGGTATAAAAGTTTTTTAACACAATCTGATCCTGATTATTTGTATGCTTAACAATGAGGTCCTCTAAGTTTTTAACAAAGAACACATCATCAAGCATAATTCCATCTGTAAACACTACGGTATCATTCGCGAACTGGTCTTCTCTGTAGAGATAGGTCGCCTGAATTTCATCCCTACCGAAGTTTAATCCAAATAGATACTGGTTATTGCCATGACCTCCCGATAGAAGATCATTACCCTGCCCACCGATCAATGCATCATTACCCTCATTGCCATATAATTGATCATCGCCCTCACCACCAAAAATCTCATCATCGCCCTTGCCACCATATAGCTCATCATTTCCAAGCTTGCCTTCTAAAATATCATCGGCAATCGTCCCATGAAAACTATCTGACTGATCAGTCCCTACATAGTGCACATTCTCCGGTGTAATATCAAAAACCTCGTCACCTCTTTGCCAAATGGTACCATTTGCAAATTCGATTTGTGAGACTTTACCTAAATTGACATAGTCATCAAGTGCTTTATAAAAATTAGTCAGTCTAACACTATCATGCTCATTCATTGTCAATAAAAGATCATATTCAATCCTTCGTAAAGAAACACTTTCAGGCGTTATGCCATTAGAAAAACGTAATACATCATTAAATGTATCATTAATCATCCCTTGACCTTGATCACTAAAAAGATACTCTTTCATATGAGTACCATCATAATTAAAGCCAATATGCCCTTGCTCATTCAAAAATGCATTCTTTAAAATCACATCATGCCCATCGCCTAAATGATAAATATAAGTCGATTGATTACGATAACCACTAACAATTATATCATCGCCTTTGCCCGCCTCCGTTATGGTATGGCTATTTGCTAGAAATTTCTCCCCACCCACACCACCATCAGTGATGCCATAATACACCTCAGATAGCATAGCTCCTGATATAATAATATCATTACCATTACCACCAAAAACTTTATTGTTTCCAGCTCTGGCAATGATCATATCGTTACCCTCACCCCCATCTAAAATATTATTACTGCCACCGCCATGTAGAACATCGTCCCCTGCCTCACCATATAACGCATCAGCAGTAGTATATTCACGAGCATAATACTGTCTTCTTTCATCATATGTTGGTATATCTGACACCAAATAATCATTACCATTACCACCAAAAACAATATCGGTATAAAAATGTCCGCGTTCGGTATGGATCCAATCATCACCATTACCGCCATCAACATAGTTAAATGCTAAAGTACCGCCTGCACTCATCGCATACCATCTAGAAGTATCAATTGGATTGATTACATCATTTTGATCACTCCCTATAACAATTTCATTGCCTTGAATATTATGCTCTATAGAGTCCTGAAGCATGTGTATACTGCTAATCATACCATTTCTAAAGTGATGTGATTGCATTTGTGATAGCTCAGCCAATTGCTCATTATCTAGCGCTCTTAACATATTTGCTAATGTCTTGTTACTATCCCAGCCAAGGGCTGATAGCTGATTATTGTCTACTGTGTTAAGCGCCAATAACAAGCCAACTGTATCAATGGGATTAATTTGTGCATTATCGATAAAATATTGATCAACTGCTTCAAAACTCATTGCCAACTGCCCCTGATCATCAATATAAAACTCGACCATATCAATCAACTGCTGATAATCATGTGCTTTAAAAACAGTGTTCTCAACAGATAATAGCAGTTTGTCATATGCACTATTAATCAATGGCGCTTGCTGTGGAAAGCCTGTAAACATCGCATCATTTAACACTAAATCTTCACCGCTGTTAAACTTCATCACATTTGACCAATTACCAATGGATATTCTAATTTCTGAGTTTACTCCATTCTCGGTGATGGCATAATCGAGCATATGACTAAAATTAAATGCCTCAAGCACAGCAATTTTCTCTAAACGCTGACGTGTTTCATCACTAATCTCAAAGCTAATCTTCGCACCAGAGTCGAGCACTAACCCTTCTAGTGTGGTAATGGCTGAAGTAAATTCTTCCGCTGATTGTGACCACTCACTGACAAGCGTGTGATATAAACCGATACGCTCTTTATAACTATTGGTTTGTGTAATATTTTGCACAACGTTAGCAATATCTGGATTGAGCAATGCTGCTTGGTTTAAATCTCTAACAGCCCCTGAACCTTGCATATTAAACGCCAAATCCATAGTCTCTAATTCATCAGCAAATTGATGATTAAAGTCATCATGATATTCACGATAAAATAAATTGGCATTAAAGTCTAAAGCAGCAATTGTATAGCTCTCACCATTGATTGTGTTGTAGGTTGATTTCTTAGCAATCACGCCACCGGTTGCGCCACTGCCATCATTAATCGCATTTAAATCGATGCTTGATATGTTGACATCATCTAAGCTTTTAAGTTCGCCCTCTTGCACAACACCGTCTTGATTACTATCTTGCCATAATTTAAGCGCATCAAACGTTGTATCATTATGATCAAAAACACCATCGGCATTATCATCCAAGTCTGATAGCGCATCAAAACCATCTGTGGCTTTCTCTCCATTTGCTTTAATGGTATTATCCCCAAATAACTCTAATCCATTATCAATCTGTCCATTTTGATCTAAATCACGCACCAGTAACGCATCATCAGCACCAACCCAACCTGAGGCATATTTCACCCCATCACCCGTGTGATCAAATAGCACATTGCCATCCGCTGCTATGGTTTCAATGCCATCGCCGTCTAAGTCAAATACTAATGGATCATTATGTCGTGGTAATATATTAGCAGCGGTGTTGAAATCTGTATTTACAATGCTGTCAATGAAATCATTAATATTAAAATCACCGGCTAAGACTTTATCAATAACGTTATATATTTCATTGGGATTAATAACAGTAGCTTCCTCATTGTTGTTTAAGCTATCAAGCTGCTTAAAGTATTGATCTGTTGCAAGATCAGCCAGCTTTGAAACTAAAAGTGCCGAAAACTTTCTATCTTCTGGTGACACCATCCCCATAATTCTTTTAAACATATACTCCCAGTATTTGTCTCGATCTAATAAAGCATCATCCCTCCCTATAATCGAATTTAAAATACCTATCACATTAATCACTTCACTAGGTGATAACACACCTTTTAATATATTAATACCTGCCGCTTCTAATATTAAAGATGTCACACTAACACAATTATCCCCACCGTCTTGTAGTAACCTGTATGGCGGAGGGCTTTTGTCTAAGTCATCACCTTTCTTTCGCATGGCATTAAACTGCGCTTCAGTGATATATCCACTATATTGAGGAACTTTTGCTTCTCTATCTGCAGGCTCCCCATCTCTAAAGTCACCTGAATTTTCACCACCATAACTATAGGTATAACTCTCTCCTGAGTTACAGTTTACAATTTTAACCCACGTGTGATAACCCAGAACATCTCCATTTAATGCACCATCTGAATATATATAAACTTTGTAACATTTACTCATATCTCATACCTCCTAAAAATTAAACATTAAAAGCAATAGCAGACCTAATGCTCCTAAAAATAATAGAGTGGCTAAAACATGTATTATTAAAGCCTTTAGTATTATTACTTTTTCCCAACCTACAGAAACTAACCATAATAAAAAAATCACACCAAACTCAATTGTTATAACTGGAACTGCAATTAAAGACCAACGCAAGTCATTTTTTTCAGGACAACAACCAAACATCATTAACATACAAAAAAGGTAAGCGAAATACGCCACCCAAAAACTAATGGCAGACATTCGTAAATAAAATAAAACTTCGATATAGGGTCTAATTTTTTTCTGCAATTGGTATAATTTAAAAACAAACATGTGAATAGGATAACAAACTAAGTAAACTGCTATAAACCACTCAAAGGAATATGATAGATTCCCACCCACAACAGCAGAAAAATGAAGAATAAATAAAGAGTATAAAAGGTATAAAATAAAAATCATTAGATTCCTAAGTTTCAACGGACTTTTTTTATCCCACAATACTAAACCACCAATTAATATCATACAAACTGTCAAATAAAATACTGATGTAGAAAGACCATCATAGTATACAGCATAGATAATAACAAAAGCTGCTTCCAAAATAGCAAAAAACAGAAATAGCAAAAATGATAACACTCCCATTTCAGGAATATCAGAAACCGAACTTAATTGTTCCTCGCAACAATCACTATTTTCTAAATATGGTGACTGCCTACTAGTAAGATTTCTCTCTTCATAACCATTTTCCATTTTAACAATCAGCCCATTCACATTAAAGTTTCACCAACAATTAACATTCAAACCAAGCCTTCAAAAATCGGCATCTAGTACAATCAATCCATATGATCAAAATCAAGCGCGGGGGGATATAAAATAGAGTTGCCTCGGATTAAGCCTAGACCATTATTTTTAAAGATCAAATTTCATTCTTGATTTTTTGAAAAATTCTGCTTTATCACCCTTATATTATACTCAAACCATTTACTAGGATTCCCACCATCAAACTTTCACTCCCACACCCATATCATCTTTCATGCAAACTCTCTTTAAACGCCTTGGTTAATGGACTTAAGAAATACTCAATAATGCGTCTTTCACCGGTTTTTACCTCGATTGATACGCTCATACCTGAACGAATGGAAAATGCTTTTCCTTGCTTGTGTAATGTTGTGCCATCAAGCCTTGTGATCACTTTAAAGACCAACCCTAGATTCTGATCTTCAATCGCATCATCACTTATCTCAATAATCTCACCGATTAATAAGCCATATTCGGTAAAGGGGTACGTATCGACCTTTACTTGGACTTGTTGCCCTTCATGGACATAGCCAATATCTTTATTTGAGACCATTGCACTGACTTCTAGTGGACTCTCTTTGGGGACAATCTGCATCAATACTTGAGCTGGAGTAACTACTGCACCCACCGTATGCACAGATAAGTTCTGAACAAACCCCGTCAGTGGCGCTGTTAAACTTTGTGCTTTCTTAATCAATTGATATTTCTCAAGTTCATTATTAAGACTTTTAAAGTCCTTTTGATTTAATTCAATCTGCTCTAATACTTGCGCTAAATAATCCGCTTTAGCACGCATCAACGCACTGGTTTTGCTGCTGATATTTGCACTTAATTGTGCCACTGTTGCTTTGTGTTGCGCCAACGCTTGCTCGGTCTCAATCACTGCTTTTTGACTTTGTAACATATCGGCTTTTGAACCGTAATCATTTTGATGCAAGGTTTGGTACATACGGTTTTGCTCGGTAATAATCGGCAGTGTTTTGTTAAGCATCTCAAGTTGCATCTGTAGTGCTTCTTTCTCGGCTTTAGCCGCGTTGATCTCAGCTAAAAGATAATCGATATCAGCAACATAAGCTTGCCATTTTCGCCATATCAGCTCGATTAAAGCCGCTCTTTCTGATGGTGTTAGCTCCTTTATTAACACTTGCTTGTCAATATCGCTTTTTACCAAGTTATCCTTTGATGGTAGCAGCAGCAATTGATAAAGGCTTTGATACTCTTTCAACATAAAATACGCGACCTTGCGCTGTTGCGTAAGGTTATCAACATCGGTTTGAGTGACACGCTGATCTAATTCAATTAACAGTTGTCCTTTTGTTACTAATTGACCATCTTTGATTAAAATCGTTTTAATAACGCCCTTTTCCAGCGGTTGAATCGATTTGATTTGCGCCTCAGGGACGACTTTACCCTGTGCTGTAACTATAACATCCATTTTGCCAAAACACGCCCATAATACAGCAATCACAATTAAGATAACCAAAAGCCACATCATAATACGTGCTAAGGGATGTGGTGGTTTTTGCTCAATTTCGAGTGCCAAAGGCAGGAAACTAAGCTCATCTTTTTGCTGATTGCGCCTGTCTTGCCATTGTATTACTTTGTAGTACAGATCAATTATTTTGCGACCTAAGTTTCTCATACACCCCCCTATGTATTTGTAAATTGAGTGCGATAGAGCTTGGCATAGTGACCTTCTAATGCTAATAGTTCATTGTGATTACCCTCTTCAACCACCTTCCCTGACTCAAGATAAATAATTTTATCGCAATGCATCACCGTTGATAATCTATGCGCAATAATAAACACGGTACGATTGCGGGTGATTTCACGCATATTTTGTTGAATCATGCGCTCTGATTCATAGTCTAAAGCTGAAGTCGCCTCATCAAAAATGAGAATTTTAGGTTCATTGATCAATGCTCTGGCGATGGCAATACGCTGCTTCTGACCACCGGAGAAATTGGCACCTTGTTCTTCTACCACCGTATCATAACCATGTTTTAATTTGACAATAAACTCATCAGCTCCTGATAATTTGGCAGCATTGATAACGACATCAAGAGAGGCTCCGGGGCAGGTTAATGCAATATTCTCACGAATACTGCGATTAAATAAAAAGCTCTCTTGTGATACCACACCAATTTGCTGCCTTAACCACACGGCACTTAATGCTGAGATATCAGCGCCATCCAATAAGATACTGCCTGATTGTGGCACATAAAGCTTTTGTAACAGTTTCGCTAATGTGCTCTTACCCGAGCCTGAACGCCCGACAATACCAATGGATTGATTTGCCGGCACGTTAAAACTAATCTCTTTTAATACTGCAGGTGTATTTATACCATAATGGAATGTGATATTTTTAAACTCTATATTTCCAGAGAGTTCAGCTAACTGTTGATTATTGCTTAGTGTAGATCCTTCGGCTGTTGTATTGAGGATATCACCCAAACGCTTTAATGAAATTCGAGCTTGCTGGAAGTCCTGCCACAGTTGCACCACTTTTAAAATAGGACTCGTAACACGTCCTGCAAGCATATTAAAAGCAATCAACTGCCCAATCGTTAAATCACCTGAAATAACGAGATTAACCCCTAGAAAAATGATCAAAAGTGTCGTGATCTTGCTAATGAATTGTGCGATTTGCGAGGTGATGTTACTTAGGTTGCGTGCACGAAAATTAGTACGTACATAACTTGCCAGATTGTCTTCCCATTTATGTTGCATTTGCGGCTCAATCGCTGAGGATTTCACCGTTTGGATTCCAGTTAATGACTCAGTCAAAAACGCTTGATTTTTGGCGCCTTCTTTAAATGCCTGATCAAGGCGCGCTTTTAATATTGGTGTAATTAAAAGTGACAATACGATATAACAAGGAATCGTTGCCAATACAATCAGTGTGAGCTTGGCTGAATAAAACCACATCACCGCAAAAAAGATAAAGGTAAAGCCAAGATCAATAATCAATGTCAATGTGCTACTGGTTAAAAACTCACGAATACTATCAAGCTCTTTAACACGTGCCACACTTAAACCCACTTGACGCGCTTCAAAATAGGCAAGCGGTAAACTTAACAAGTGCTGATAAAGTTTAGTGCCCAGCTCAACATCAACACGACTTGTCGTATGCGCAAACAAATACGTGCGAATCGCACCTAAGATCACTTCAAATATACTCACAGCGACAAAGCCTATGGCTAATATCTCCAGTGTCGTTAAAGCTTGATGGACAACAACTTTATCCATCACCACTTGAAAAAACAATGGTGTCACAAGTGCAAACAACTGCAAGAAAAATGATGCAATCAGCACATCACGAAAGACGTGTTTATATTTCCATAGTGCTGGAATAAACCACTTAATATTAAATGCCTTATCTTTTGAGTTGCTATTTTTAGGATTCAGATAAATAACTTTGCCATTAAACAGTCGATTAAATTCAGTAGATGTCAAATGAGTCAGCTCATTACTATTGGCTAAAATCACAAGATATTCTTGTTGATCATTAATGCCGACCAAAACAAAATAATCCTCTTTGCCAATAATAATCGCAGGTAACGCAGATGATTTGATACTTGTCATATCACAACTGATTTCTTTCGCATGAAAGCCATTGGCTTTAAGCGCGCGCATTAATGCCGTATGTTCAAATACACCATCGACAGCAAACTGATGAAAAATCGTTTTTGGATCTAACGCCACTTGATATAAACTCGCTGTTTGTATTAGCGTCAACAACGCTGTATTTTGCTGATAATTTTGCATCATCGCCCCCGAATATTTGCCCGCTCAAGGCAAAATATAGATCAAAAAAAAGATAAATGAAGAGTGATTTTAGAATTAATGATAAAATTTTGAAATATTGCTGATCGAAATATGAAAAACAGTTGAGGAGAGGAAAAACATCTTCGACCAGCTGTTATTGAGTGTAGTGCTTTAAACTTAACTCAAACTTAATGGTTTTGTTTTTTCTTGTTTCTCTTCTCCATTTTTCCAAAAAGCTCTTTTAGCTCTTTTGCATTTTGCTCACCCCAAAGTAATATAAGTTTGAAGTCGTTGAGTTTTGCTTCTTCAGTTCTAAATGAACCTACCCATAGCCACAGAAAGTACAAACATATCGTTAGAAAAATCAGAGCTTGTAAAATCATATTAAAAGTTAATTTGTCAAAAAAGGCTCCTAAGGTCACAAAAAATATAGCAGCCACAACTGAAAGAACTGGGTGTTGCAATATTTGAAGTTTTTTATACTCTGCTTCCTTTGTGATTCTATTGGCAAGTTCGATTAAATATTCTGGGTTATCGAGTAAATCAGGATGCTTCTCATAAAACATTAAATATTTTGTACTACGCCAATATAGCTTCTCTCTTTTATATAGTAATCGCATTGTATCATTTAGATTGTAGTAACGAATAATAGCTCTATCCAAATAGTGTATATATACCACCGTTAAAGCCATAAAGCTTACTAACAAAGTGACCTTCAGCCATGAATTGTTTACAAATATACTGATTATTAGCCCTAACATACCAAGCACCCATAAGACAAAAATAACTTTGACCAATTTACCCCCAAATCTAAATGGTAGTAAAATTTGATATAACTTAAGGCTTTTAAAGCTATCAATATACTTATAATCCATTAACTTCATCTCATAAACCTTAAATTAATGCTTATTTTCTCTTACTTGCAAAACACTGATCACATCCTGCAAAGATAAATCTTTTTCTCTTAGTAATACCAACAAATGAAAGATCAAATCTGCACTTTCATTTTTAAGCTCATCTAGATCATCTTTCATCGCCGCAATCACGGTTTCAACACCTTCTTCACCGACTTTTTGTGCCATACGCGACACACCACTGGCAAAAAGGCTCGTGACATAACTATTTTGCGGTTTATCCTTTTTACGTTGTTTAATGGTGTTCTCTAATCGAGTCAATATGCCATAAGGGTTATCATAGGTTTTGTCAAAGCAGCTTTCAGTACCTTTGTGACATGTCGGTCCCACCGCATCAACTAGAGCGACAAGACTATCGCCATCACAATCTACAGCAATATCAACAAGTTTCAAAACATTGCCACTTGTTTCACCCTTTTGCCAAAGTCTTTGTTTACTGCGACTGTAAAAGGTCACAAAGCCAGTAATCATTGTCTGTGATAAGGCCTCTTCATTCATGAATCCTAGCATAAGTACCTTGCCAGAGGTGCGACATTGCACAACCACAGGCACTAAGTGATTCATTTTTTGCCAATCAATTTTGTTTAAAATCAGTTTATCCACATTTATCCTTAATTCGACATTCTAATATTGTGATCATGTGTTCTGAGATATGCTTTAAGCTCACTCATTTGAATACTGCCATTATGAAATACGCTTGCTGCTAATGCACCAGATACCCGCGTTTTTTGAAAGACCTCATTAAAATGCATCATCTCTCCAGCACCACCTGATGCAATAACAGGAATATTCACCACTTGTGACATTGCCGCTAAATGCGCAATATCATAGCCATTTTTGACCCCATCTTGTTGCATGCAATTGATAACAATCTCACCGGCACCTCGTTTGACGATCTCCTTTACCCAATCTTCTGTTTGACGCTTGGTTTTTAGTGTTTTTTCAACATCACCTGTATATTGACAGACAACATATTCACTATCGATATAGTTGCTATCGACACCGACAACAATACATTGCTGACCAAAAGCATCAACTAGTTCATCAATAAGCGCAGGTCGCTCTAATGCAGGTGAGTTAATCGATATTTTATCGGCTCCGGCATTTAAGATTATGCGCGCTTGATCAATACTACGAATACCTCCTGCCACACAAAAAGGAATATTAATCGCTTTGGCAATATCTGTTACCCATTTAGGTGACACACCTTGCTGACGTGTACTGGCAGCAATATCATAAAACACTAGCTCATCAGCACCTTGCGCACTATAGTGTGTGGCTAACGTCACAATATCACCGACAATGCGATGATTTTGAAATTTCACGCCCTTAACCACCTGGTCATTTAATACATCCAAGCATGGAATAATACGTTTTGTTAGCATGCTAACGCCTCACTTAGACTCAATTTATTCTCATAAAGCGCGCGCCCTATAATTACATTTTGCACCTTGGTCTTTTTAAGATTGTGCAAATCAGCCAATGCACCAATACCGCCTGACGCCTGAAAGGAAATGCTTGGATATTTAGCAACTAAGTCTTGATAAAGCTGCGTATTGGCGCCTTGTAACATGCCATCTTTACTAATATCCGTACATAGAACATGTTCTAAACCATACTCCAAATAATACTCGATGACATCATATAGACTGTGATCACTGGTATTAAGCCAACCATGTGTTGCCACCATCGGTTTATCATTAACGATGTTGACATCAAGTGCCAATACAATTTTATCTGCGCCAAAGCGCTCAAAAAGTCGCACCGTTTGCTCATACTCTTTGACGGCAATGCTACCTAAAACCACACGATCAACACCGATGGATAATAAATCATCAACCGTTTCTTCACCCTTAATGCCACCACCAACCTGCATGATTGATGTCGTAGTATTGCGAATACGTTTGATCACATCAAGCTGTTTGAGTTTACCTTGTTTTGCACCATCTAAATCAACCACATGCAAATAGTTAGCACCACTTTGTTGATAATTCATTGCCATGTCTTCAGGTGTCACCGTGTATTGGGTAACGGCATTAAAATCACCTTTTTGTAAGCGTACACACTGTCCATTGATTAAGTCTATTGCTGGAATAATATTCATTTATTTCCTCTTTTAATAACCTGCTTCTTTCTGATGTTTAAATGCCAAAACATGACAAATATCAGTCACAGCTTCATATCTGTATAAAACCGCATAGCCAGAATCACCAAATGGAATAATCAACTCTCGAAGATTGTCAGACAATGGTCTTCCCATTTCTGGCGTCTCTTTAAGTAATTGAACATACTTAGCGATTTCATTTGCTACGCGTTGACTTGCCAAAGTATTTCTAGACTCAAGAAAAAATTGGCAACGCTGAATCCCTTGTAAAGCAACTTCTGTAATTTTTATTTGTGACATTTAGGTGCAGGCTCCTCACTGTCAGTTCCCCAAGTTTGCAACCAACGAATGACCTCATCTCCAGTAATATGTAAGCCTGTTTCTTTAAAAGATTGCCATGAAGCCAACGCTTCTTGCTTAAATTGTTCTTTCTTTTCTTCTTTTAAAACATACTCATTAATTGCCCGCATCATAATCCAATGTGGCGTTCTATCTTGTAATCGTGCAAGCTGCTGAATGCGCCCTTTTAAATCATCTGAAATTTTTAGTGATGTTGCCATAATATGCTCCTTATAACACTAGGTAATACCTAGTATCATTTTAGACTACTGATAACTAATATCCAAAACTTTTTAGCTTTTCAACTTTTTAACCTTTAGATTTTCAGGCTATGACCGTATTCCTACCCACTTTAATTGTGTAAGCGTTGGCTGAGCGTAAGTCGAAGCCTCTATGAAGTGTTATTGCCCACTTCGACGGATACTCAGTGCATCGCTTCGACTTACGCTCAGGGTACGGTGAGCACTTGTGGGTGAATATTTAGTCTTAGCCAATTTTCGTAATAAAATTTTTCAACAATTGCTCACCCACCTTACCTGATTTCTCTGGATGAAACTGCATACCGTAGAAATTATCTTTGTTTACTACGGCACTAAAGCGGTTGATATAGTCATTATATGCCACAGTAAATGCTGTAGGTTCAGCATAAAAACTGTGCACATAATAAACATAATCATCAGGATTAACCCCAGAAAATAAGGGATTGTTATTGCGTATCTTCTCATCCACCAATAAATGATTCCATCCCATATGCGGGATTAAAGTATCTGTTGACTGAAATTTTTTAACGCTACCGGGTATGATTTTCAAGCAATCGACCATGCCTTCTTCTGAGGATTCATGTAACAGCTGCATTCCTAGACAAATCCCTAATACTGGCTGGGTCAGTGTCGGAATCAGCTGATCTAATTGATGTGACTTTAATGCTTCCATCGCTGTTTTGGCATGCCCAACACCTGGCAAGATCACATAATCGGATGTTTGAATAACCTCATGGTCATGCGTTAATACGACCTTTTGTCGCAAACGTTCAAACGCATATTGGATGGAGGCAAAGTTACTACCACAGCAATCAATAATTGCAATCATAGCACCCCCTTGGTACTTGGCATATCTAATGAGTTCTTTGCCACCGCCTGCTTTAAGACTTTACCTAATGCCTTAAATGACGCCTCGATCATATGATGTGTATTGTGACCTTTAAGTTTAATGTGTAAGGTTGCCTTTAAGCTCTCTGCCAGTGAATAAAAGAAGTGACTCACCAACTCAACCGATAGATTTCCAACTTTATCACGGTTAAAGTCCGCCTCAAATAAACAATAAAACCGTCCACTTAAATCTAAAGCGATCAGAGCACTTGCCTCATCCATCGGTAGTAAGAAACCGTAACGCTGTATCCCCACTTTATCAGCCAAGGCTTGAGATAATGCTTGCCCCAAAGTAATGGCAATATCTTCAACCGTATGATGATCATCAATATGCAAATCTCCTTGCGCTTGAATATCCATGCTAATACCTGAATGCTTTGCCACTTGCTCAAGCATATGATCTAAAAAATGAATACCCGTATGAATGTTAATTTTGCCTGCTTGATCCAAGTTCACTGACACAGTGATGTCAGTTTCTTGTGTTTTACGCGTAATCGTTGCCACTCTTGGCATGTACAGAATATGGTTTTTAATCGTTAGCCAATCGGGAAATTGCTCACTTGCAATTTGAATACCCTTAATACCTAGATTATCTGCCAACTGAAGATCTGTTACTCTGTCACCAATAACATAACTGTGATCACGATTGATACGCTGATCACGCAAATAGGACATTAACAGCCCCATTTTTGGTTTGCGGCAATCGCAATGATCATTATCAAAATGCGGACAAATTAGAATATCTTCAAAGATAATCCCTTGTGACTTAAGCACTCTCAACATCAACTCATGTGGTGCATTAAAATCACACTCTGGAAAAGAAGATGTACCTAGACCATCTTGATTACTAACCATCACGAGTTTAAATCCAGCCCGTTGTAAAGTAATGAGCGCATCAAAAACACCCGGCAGAAAATCAAGCTTGTCGATACGATCAATTTGTTTATCTTCTGGCTCAACAATGATGGTGCCATCTCTATCTATAAATAAATATTTATGCTGTTTCATTACTGGCACCTATCGTCCCCACTTTCATATTATCTAATGCGTTAATAAGACCATTGATTTCCTCAACAGTCCCGATACTAATACGCAACATCGTTTCATCATTAAATACTTTTGCCATTGATCTCACAACAATACCTATCTGACATAGTTGAGTAAATATGTCCGCTTTAAATTGTACTAATAAAAAGTTAGCTTGTGAGGGGTATACTTTATTAACCAAATTTGATGATTGTAGATATTGAAATAAGCGTGTCCGCTCGCTAACTGCCTCAAGCATTTTACTTTTAACTGATGCTAAACGCGTGGATTGCAATGCAGCCAGTGCATTTTGCGCTACCGAAAGTGCGATTGGATAAGGTGCTATCACCTTTTTGATCAAACCAATTAAACGGGCATTGGCAACCACAGAGCCAACTCGTTCTGCTGCCAAACCATGCGCTTTGGATAAGGTTCTAAGAACAACTAAATTATCATATTTCTTAATTAAACTTGTCGCACTTTGCATGCCACTAAATTCAATATAAGCCTCATCAACAACAATCATTGTTTTATCGGCTAATGAAAGGCATAAGCTTTCAATATCCTCTCGCGCAATTGAATTTCCGGTAGGATTATTCGGCGAACAAACAAACAGCAACTTAACATTTGGTTTTTTATTTATCTCTTTTAATAAATCATCAATATCTAGTGCAAATTCATTTATGGGGTCAAGTGCATATTCAAAATACTCTACCCCTTGTAAGCGCGCGCTGACCTGATACATACCAAAGGTTGGTTTAAACGCCATAATGGCATCTTGTTGATAGGTGCAAAACAATCGGACTAATAAATCAATGCCTTCATCACTACCGCGTGTTACCAATATTTCATCTTGATCAACTTGGTAAAGCGTTGCTAAAGCACGCACCAATTCGTTTGGTTGTGGTTCAGGATAGCGATTCAACCCTTGTTCAGATAAATCATAAGGCAGTTCATTGGCATTAAGCCAAATATCACCTTCAAGCTTTAACGATCGCGCCGAAGAGTATGCATTAAACTTATATAAATCTTTGCGAATCAATTTCTCAAACATGTCTCCCCCGCTGTATTTTCAAGCGCTTTCAGACGCAGATCAACTGCTAATTTATGTGCTGTCAAACCTTCAATATCTGCCAATTGTACCGCTAAATCACCTATAGATAAGAGCCCTTTTTCATCGACATATTGCACACTCATTGCTTTCATAAAATCAACTGTTGATAAACCACTAAAAGACTTAGCATAACCATAGGTTGGCAATACATGATTTGATCCAGTGACATAATCCCCTAATGCTTCAGCTGCCCATTGCCCGACAAATACCGCGCCAGCATTATGAATTTGAGCAATATGGCTTTCAGGATCTTTCACCTGTAAAATCAAATGCTCAGGCGCGTAGTCATTGGCAAGGGTCAAAGCATCCTCTAAAGTATTAACCACTAAAATCCGACTATGTATGAGCGCTTCTTTGATAATCTCTTGACGCGTTAATCTACTTAATTGTTGGTTAATAACAGCTATTACCTCATTGGCTAACGCACTACTGGTTGTTATCAATATTGACTGGGAATCAGCGCCGTGTTCAGCTTGTGCCAATAAATCTGCCGCAACAAATTGAGCATTCGCCTCAGAATCTGCAATGATCAAGACTTCAGAAGGACCCGCTGGCATATCAATGGCTGCTCCGTCAATATCATCAGCAACGAGCATTTTCGCTTTGGTCACCCAACTGTTACCGGGTCCATAGATCTTATTGACTTTAGTCACTGATTCCGTGCCATACGCCATCGCCGCAATAGCTTGCGCGCCACCTACTTTATAGATGACATCAATACCACATAAGTCAGCGGCGACTAATAATAATGGGTGAATTTTGCCTGCTACATTGACTGGTGTGCAAACATTCACTTGCCTACACCCTGCTACTTTTGCCGGAACGGCTAACATAATGAGTGTTGAGATCAAAGGTGCACTCCCGCCTGGCACATATAAACCAACACTCTCAATAGCACTAAAAACTTTATGACAACACACACCATCCTTGCTATCAACTAGCGTATTTTTAGGCTTATTGATTTCATGATAATTTTTCACTCTGGCAATAATACTTTTGATTAACTCAATGTCTTTATGGCTAACTAGCTCATACGCTTCTTTGATTTCAGCTTTTGCCACAGATAAATCATCAAGTGTCCAATGATCAAAGCGCGCAGTATAGTCAAATAACGCTTGGTCTTTATTGCGTTTTACTTCATTAATAATCGCTTCAACGTGCTTATTTAAGTCATCACTATTGACTTGCGGCGCACGTTTAAGAAGAAGCTGCCAAGTCGATTTATCATCAATATTAATGTGGTAAGTTTTAATCATGATATCCCCTCACGCGAGCATTTTTTCGATTGGCAACACTAAAATCGCACTGGCTCCTGCCTGCTTTAAACGCTCCAACGTATTCCAAAAAACACCTTCTGTTGTCACAATATGCACAGCCACCTTATCCTTAACCCCTGAGATAGGGATAACCGTCTGCCCTTCATGACCTGGCAGAATATCATTAATGGCATTAAGCGATGACTTAGGCGCATGAAACATCACATATTTACTTTCTTTGGCTTGCATCACTCCATTAATCCGGTCGATCAACCGTTGATAAAATGCTTCCAACTCAGGTTCAAGTGTATGACTATTACGAATCAACAATGCCTGTGATTGCATAATTTCAACGACTTCTTTGAGATTATTCTCCTCTAATGTGCGCCCCGTTGACACCAGATCACATATCGCATCAGCCATACCAAGATTAGGTGCAATCTCAACCGAGCCTGAAATATTTAAAATCGATAAATCAAGATTATTCTTGCGTGAAAACTCCATTAAGAGCTCAGGGTATGAGGTCGCAACTTTCATTGCTTTTAGACTATTGATATTGTCATATGCTTTACTACTGGCAATAGCAATCGATAAGCGACAAAACCCAAAGCCAAGTGCTTTGTCTATGGTGATATTATTGCTTTGCTTTTTCTCGTTCAGTGTTAAACAAAACTCATCCAATACATTTTGTCCAATAATACCAACATCGCAAAAGCCATCATTGACTAAAGTTGGGATATCATCATCACGCACAAACAGAAAATCAACCGGCGCATCAATCGCATGACAATAAAGCCCACTTTTTGACAATTGCACTTTGATACCCACTTTCTCAAAAAGCGCCATAGAATCCGTATTAAGACGCCCTTTCTTTTGTACTGCAATGCGTAATCGCTTGTTTTGTTTATCACTCATTCAACTGACCTTTTCACTTTGTTATACATCAAATTATACCCGCCAGTGCCATGGCTAATGCAGCGCGCAATTCTAGCCACGGTTGTCACACTCACACCGGTTTCAGCATAAATCTGACGATAGGATTTATCATTTTTGATCTCCTGAACCGCACGCCAACGATCTGCCATTGCTGAAATCTCGGCAGGTGTGCATAAATCCTCGAAAAGTTTCGCAACCTCCTCACTACTTTCTAGCAATGATAATGCATGAAAAAGCGCATCAATATCAGCTTGCTGAGCCTGTTTGATATTAACCATAAAATACCACCCACACTTCACAACGTATTAATACACTACAACATAATCGTTTATGAAAACAAGCTCAAGAAGTTTTTGGATAAATGTAGAAAAAATGGTGCCGACAAGCAGAATTGAACTGCTGACCTATTGGTTACGAATCAATTGCTCTACCAACTGAGCTATGTCGGCATAACAAACAATGAATAAAAATTACTGGTCATTTTTCTCAACTTTATTAAGTACAATCCCCACAACTATAAAGATTGCACCGATAATTAAGCTTGCGCATCCTAACATTCCTGTGACAACAGACTCACTGAGATCATAAAGACTATGCACTGGTGGGAATCAACTAAAGGCACCAATAATCAGCACAATACTTAATACAACTAATATAATGCCTATGATTAGACAACCAACAATAGACCCTGATTGCTTACAACACTTCATTACTATTCTCCTTGTTTTGATATATGCGAACCTGCACAAGTAAGAATAGTTATTTTTTTAGAAAATGCGAGAAAGAAAATTTAGCTATAAACTAATGGCACTATATCAGTCTGATAAAATCGATTGTCACGCATCCATGCTCGCAATGACAACCTCTGACTTGTCATCCTGAGCCAGGATGGCGTGAGGATCGAATGCGAAGCTGCCATGGATGGTTAATGACACTCATAAAGGTAACGCAATTACACTATACACTTGCTAACGCAATTTCAATCATTTTAGTAAATGAGTTTTGGCGTTCTTGACTACTTGTAACCTCCTTTGTCACCAAGGAATCAGAAACCGTTAAAAGACAAGCTGCTTTTTTACCATAGGCTTTAGCATTTGCAAAAATTGCCACAGTCTCCATCTCAACTGCTTTACAACCATGCTCAGCATGCAGCTTGATATAATCATCAAAGTTTTTGCGATAAAAGACATCGGTACAGTGCACCTTTGCTTGCGTTACAGGCAGCTTTAACTTTTCTGCTGTTTTCGCAATATGTGCTGTTAATTCACCATCTGGACGTACTACTCTTGTTTTTTCATCGGTTACAATTTCAATATAGTCAGATTCACAATAGCTGTCGGTAACTAATAGCACATCATATACCTTAATCTCAGGCACATACGAGCCACACGAACCGATACGAATAATCTGATCCACATCATAGTTATTAAACAATTCTGCGGTATATATCCCCGCACTTGGGATCCCCATACCATGCGCCATAATCGTTAATTTCTTGCCTTTATAAGTCCCAGTAAACCCGAGCATATTACGCACACTATTGACCTGCTTAACATCCTTAAGATATGTTTCAGCAATCAGCTTAGCGCGCAACGGGTCTCCTGGCATGATGACGGTTTTGGCAAAGTCATCTTTATTTTTTGCTTCAATATGAGGTGTTGGAATCATTTTTTATCCTTTTAAGGTTATTTTCAATGGCTCAAGTTTTTGAAGTCGACAGTGTACTGCTTTTATCGCAAATGAACAAATGAACAAACAAATAAATTGCCCATAATTTCAACCTTGACAGGCATGTCTTTAGTATTTAGCATGCCGACGTCATTTAAACCAAATAAAGCAGGTATTTTTAATGGAAATTTTAAGTGTTGATTATCATGCCGATAACGCGGCAAAGCGCTTTACCGATTCTTTGAAGCAAACAGGCTTTGGGGTATTGGAGACACACCCTATCGATTGGCAGCTTATCGAAGATGTTTATAGCGAATGGCGTGGGTTTATTAACTCAACAGCCGCACACAACTATTATTACGATAAAGCAACCCAAGATGGTTACTTTCCGATGGATATCTCAGAAACTGCCAAAGGTGAAACAGCACGTGACATCAAACACTATTTCCATTTATATTTTCCAAATGGTCGCTATCCTAAAGAAGTCTCTAACAAAGCGCGTGAGCTTTTTGATCAGCTTTTTGAATTGGGGAAAACATTACTCCAGTGGATTGATGATCATATGGATCCTGAAACCTCCAAGAAACTGCATATGCCATTAGTGGAAGCCTTGTCATTTGATCGCACATTGTTTCGTGTGCTGCACTACCCTGCCATCAAAGGGGATGAAGAACCAGGCGCCATTCGTGCTGCGGCTCATGAAGACATCAATCTAATCACCCTTTTACCAGTTGCCTCCTCACCTGGCTTAGAGGTGTACTCACATAAAGAAGATAAATGGTATGAAGTGCCCTGCAAACCGCAATCTATCATTATTAATATCGGTGATATGCTGCAAGAAATGACCAACTTTGAATACATTGCCACCAAGCATCGCGTGGTTAAACCTGAAGGTGAAGCACAAGGCGTTGATCGCATGTCAACCCCTTGCTTTATGCATGCTAAAGCTGATGTTTATTTATCTGAGAAATATAAAACTGCTGATGCTTTTCTGGATGAACGTCTGATGGAGCTTGGCGTTAAGTAAATTTATAACACAGACTTGAACCCTATACGATTATTGGGGTAATAAGCTCATGATGCAACCACCTGAACATCCGCCAAAAATTTATACCCTTTATAACGAATGGATTGAATTAGGTCTTTACCAATCTTATTGCGTAAGCGATAGACATAAACATTAATCGCTTGTAATGATGCATCATCAGCATGACTCTCCAAGGCTTTGTGAATCTGCTCACGCGTGATGATTCGTTCGGCATTAGCACAAAATAGACTTAGCAACTTCACTTCATACTCAGTCAGATTGAGCTTTTTGCTAATATTGTTTTTATCGACCAGATTAAGTGCCGATGGTTCAAAGTACCAGTGATCAAACTGATAGTTTATCTGATCTTCTTGTGTTGATTGAGACAATGCCATTTGTGTCTTTCGACTACGACGTAAGATCGCCTCAATACGCAATAGCAGCTCTTTAGGGTCAAAAGGCTTTGCTAGAAAATCATCTATTCCAAGCTCAAATCCGCGAATAAGGTTAGCTTGGCTATCATGTGCTGTTACCATCAAAATCGGGACTTCTGATTGTTGGCGCACTTTCTGACATAAGCTATGCCCCGTTAGATCAGGTAATTGATAATCCAAAATAATTAAAGTTGGGATTTTCTGACTCAAATACTCAAGCATCGCTTTACCATTATAGGCACTATGAGTCATATAGCCCTTAGACTGCAAAATACTTTCAATCAGTTCACAAATAACCGGTTCATCATCAACAATCAATATTTCGTTTACATCCAGCATCGCACTTGAGATCCATAATTGTTATTCCTTTATTAAGGAGAGTATAGACCGAGGTAAATCAACCGCAAGTGGTATAGTAATGAGGTGATGACATTAGTCCATTATTGGTTATATTATTTACTACACGTTACAGCAACATGCGGTAGAGCGCAGTATTTGAAAGGGTCGCTTTGGCTAAGGTAATATCAAAACTTAACAAAAACACCGTCAAGATGACGCCGAATGAGTTACTCGCATTCTTGGATATCAATGTAAGCAATAATAAGCCTTTAAGCAGAGATGAAAGGTAATACCGTTACCATCACAAACTATTTTTTGTGCTGTGCCGCAGAAATCACAGTTAACAATGAATCAAGAAGAAGTTGCGTTTTAATCTTCCCCCACTCACCCGTGCAGCTTAAGCTGTGCGGGCAATCCCAGAAGTGAAGTGGCACTAGTTGCTGCAACTTATTTATATATAGTTACTTAGCGATGATACAAAGCAATATCCTTTATTCTTACACTACAACCATAACAACCAAGTTGATGACTGATGGAGATATCTGCTCAATAAATAGCAAGACCCATCAGTTTTAGCAGAATTTTGTTGTAAGTTTATTGCAAATAAGGCACATTTCACTACAATGTCTACTCGATTGGCGGATGCCATAAATTTAAAGACAGTTTTATCAATATTAATAAGTAAAAACTTAAGGAAACAAAATGAGCGCAATTCAAGAAAAAGTAAACGCTATCATCGTTGAACAATTAGGTGTTAAGCCTGAAGATGTCAAAGCAGAAGCATCTTTTATCGATGATCTAGGCGCTGACTCTCTTGACACTGTTGAATTGGTAATGGCTTTAGAGGAAGAGTTTGACACTGAGATTCCAGATGAAGAAGCTGAAAAAATCAAGACTGTGCAAGACGTTTATACTTACATCGAAGCACACAACAGCTAATCACTCATTGCTTTTAAAGTAACTGATGAATTTATGAGAAATCAGCATTAGTCGTAAGGTTAATGCTGATTTTTTATTTGTATAACTATACCGCTCGCAAATCATTTTGCGGTGTTTAATATCGAAGAAATTTTTGATACTTTTGAATGGTTTGCGAACGGTATAAAACATTTGGATAATGAAATCATGAAATCAGCAAGACGCGTTGTCGTTACTGGACTTGGTGCATTAAGCCCGCTTGGTAGTGATGTCAAAAGCACATGGGATGCTATTTTAAAAGGGCAAAGTGGCATTGATCAATTACCTGAGTTTGACCTTGTACATGGTCCTTCTATCTCTGAGTTTAAAGTCACTATTGGCGGCACCATTAAAAACTTCGATCCTTTACAACATTTCGACAAGAAAGAAATCAAAAAGTACGATCCATTTATGCAATATGGTCTTGTGGCTGCTGAAGAAGCATGGCAAGACGCCGGTATCACGGTAACCGATGAGAACTGTCGCCGCATCGGTGTATCAATGTCTTCAGGCATTGGTGGACTTGGTGAGCTTGAGGCCACACGTGTTATTATTGACACTAAAGGACCCAAGAGAATGTCGCCTTTTTGTATTCCGGCAACGATTATTAATCTTATCTCTGGCAACTTTTCGATTAAGCACAATCTAAGAGGTCCCAATACCGCAGTCGTTACTGCTTGCACAACGGGCACGCACAATATCGGTATGGCAGCACGTATGATTGCTTATGGTGATGCTGATGTGATGATTGCCGGCGGTGCTGACAAGGCCAACACTGCAATTGGCATCGGTGGATTTGCGGCAGCACGCGCATTATCTGAACGCAATCATGATCCAAAAGGCGCATCACGCCCTTGGGATAAAGATCGTGATGGTTTTGTACTGTCTAATGGTGCCGCTGCTGTTGTGCTAGAGGAATATGAGCATGCTAAAAAGCGAGGTGCCAAAATCTATGGTGAACTGATTGGTTATGCCATGAATGCTGATGCTTTCCACATCACAAGCCCAAGTGGTGAAGGTGGTTATGAGTGTATGCAACTAGCCCTTGAAGACGCTGGTGTTAATGCCGATCAAGTACAATATATCAATGCCCATGGCACATCAACACCGGCAGGTGATGTTAAAGAAAGCCAAGCAGCTGAAAAGCTTATGGGTAATCACGCTAAGAACATTGTCATGAGCTCAACCAAATCAATGACTGGGCACATGTTAGGTGCTGCTGGTGCGATTGAAGCCATCTTCTCATTACTTGCTATTCGTGATCAGGTCGCACCACCGACGATCAATCTTGATAATGTTGATGAGGGTTGCAACTTAGATTATGCAGCCCATCAAGCAAAGCCAATGAAAATCGACATTGCCATGTCCAACTCATTTGGTTTTGGCGGAACTAATGGCACGCTTGTTTTCAAGAAAATCTAAACGCTAGCACAGCAAATGAATGGCACTACCTTTAGGAGAATCACTAACCATCCATGGCAGCTTCGCATTGGATCCTCACACCATCTTGCCTTACGGATGACAAGTCAGAAGGTGTCATTGCGAGCATGGTGGATGCGTGGCAATCCATTTTGTCAGGGATGGTTAATTTAACTTCGTTGCAAAGCCTATATTTACAAGCTACTTCTTGAGATGGTGCCATTAACTTTATATTGAACTTGATTATTATCTGCTATCCTTTACACATCTTTAGACGATGACATGGAAAGTGATTGCAAATGTCCTTAAAGCGTTTAGTTCCTATTATTATTTTAATTATCGGTTTAATTATATTTTTTGCTTTAGGTGGCGAGCATTACTTGTCACTGGAAACTTTGACAATGCATTATCAAACCTTACAAGCATTTACTCAACAACACTATTTATTGAGTGTGTTTATCTTTATGCTCAGCTACATCATCATCGTGGCGTTCTCAATCCCAGGAGCCACGATAATGACGCTGTTAGGCGGATTTCTTTTTGGTGTGTTTTTCGGCAGCATTTGGACGGTCCTTGCTGCTACTATTGGTGCAACAATTACCTACTTAGCAGTACGTATGGCATTTGCTCAAAGCTTGAAAAACAAGGCATCAGGCAGTATTGCCAAAATGCGTGATGGCTTTCAACAAAATGAATTTAACTACTTGCTGTTTTTAAGACTCCTACCCATTTTCCCATTTTTTATAATCAATATTGCCGTTGGTGTCTTAGGTGTTAGCCTACGCCATTTTTTTATAGGCACATTACTAGGTATCATCCCTGGCACCTTTATCTACGCTTGGGTTGGTAGTGGCTTGGGCTTTGCCCTTGAACAAGGACACGCACTTAATCTTAAAGTTATTTTTTCACCGCAAATATTATTACCTATTTGTGCTTTAGCATTGTTATCTTTAGTACCGATTATTTATAGAAAACTTAAAGGCAGCAGTAAGCTAAAAGGCGAACCACACAAGGAGCAATAAGGATGATCGAATCAAGTCTGCGACCATTATTTCAAAGAGTTTTTATTCAGCCACTTATGCATATGGGTGTGCGCCACCTACCTGCTAATGCTATTACCATCGCTTCCTTGATCACAGGCTTCATTAGTGCTTGCTTTTTAAGTGCTGAATTTAACTTCATGGCAGTTTTACTGCTACTGGTTTCAGGTTACCTAGATATCCTTGATGGCTCGGTTGCCCGCATACAAAACAACAGCACACATTTTGGCACCGTGCTTGATATTATCAGTGATCGACTGGTTGAATCATTTATCGTGATCGCCCTTTTTATGCGTGATCCCAATTTAGCCTTTATTTGTTTATTGATGATGATGTCGATGCTTGTCTGTGTCAGCAGCTTTCTATTGGTTGGGATTTTTTCAGAAAAACAATCTGAGAAAAGCTTTTATTATAGCCCAGGGCTGATGGAACGTGCCGAGGCGTTTATCTTTTTTATCGCGATGATCATCTTTAACCAATTTGCCATGATCATTGGTATTGTTTTCACGCTTTTAGTGTTATGGACAACAGGCGTTCGCGTGTATCAATTTTACAAACAAAGCAACGAGAGTAAATAAATTTAATTTATACCACAAATAATGCTAATGCCTCTATTCGTTTCATAGCAAAGTTGTTATCATCTTGCGGGTGAAAATACTACGAAATCTACTCGTTAAATCATAAGGAGAAATAATTCATGTCAAATAGTTCAAATAAAAGTGTACGCGTTACCGTAACCGGAGCTGCTGGCAACATTGGTTATGCCGTCATTTTCAGAATCGCTTCAGGTGAAATGTTTGGTAAGGATGTCAATGTACACCTTAACCTATTGGAGTTAGAGCAAACATTGCCAACATTACAAGGTGTTAAAATGGAGCTTGATGACTGCGCATTCCCATTGCTAAAGAGTGTCACCTGTACCGCGAATGTCAATGAAGCCGTTAAAGATGCGAACTGGGTACTGATGATTGGTGCGGTGCCTCGCAAAGCGGGTATGGAACGCTCTGATTTATTAGGTGTTAATGGTAAGATTTTCAAACCAATGGGTGAAGCGATCAGCAAGCACGCTGCTAAAGATGTCCGCGTTTTAGCCGTTGGTAACCCTTGTAATACGAATGCATTGATTACCATGATGAATGCTGCCAATGTCCCTAATGATCGCTTCTTTGCAATGATTTCACTTGATGAGAATCGCGCGCGTAAGCAACTTGCGATCAAAGCCGGTGTTGATGTTACTGAAGTCAAGAAAATGACTATTTGGGGCAACCACTCAGCAACACAATTCCCTGATTTTGCCCATGCTGAAATCGCTGGCAAACCGGCAACTGATGTCATTACTGATCGCAAATGGTTGGAAGAAGAGTTTATTCCTGCGGTTCAACAACGTGGCGCTGCAGTTATTAAAGCGCGTGGCGCATCTTCTGCAGCTTCTGCAGCGAATGCTGTTATTACCAGTGTTAGAGGTATTATTTTTGACACGCCTGAAGGTGAAACAGTCTCCATTGCCAAAGTATCAAATGGTGAATATGGCGTTGATAAAGGACTTATCTTTGCTATGCCTTGTGTTGTGAAAAATGGTGAAATCAAAGTTGTTGAAGGCATTAAGCAAGATGCATTTGGTCAAAAAGCTTTTGAGAACACACTTGATGAGCTTCGCCACGAGCGCGATATTGTCAAAAAAGCTGGATTAATCTAATTTAACTCAAGCCAGCATCACTTAAGCAATATGCTAAGCCTTATACAGCGTGTTACTCACGCTTCTGTTACCGTCAACAATGATAAAATTGCTCATATCGCCCAAGGTATTATGGCACTTATCTGTATCGAAGAAAAAGATGGACAAAAAGAATATGATAAAATGGCACATAAGCTTTTAAATCAACGCATTTTTGAAGATGATAATGGCAAGCTTAACAAGAGCCTTATTGATATCGATGGTGAGTTGTTAGTTGTGCCGCAATTCACACTGGCTGCTGATACTGATCGCGGATTACGCCCTAGCTTTTCGGCAGCATGCCCACCACAGATTGCCAAAGTAAAATTTGCTGAGTTTCATGCTGAAATCTCGCAAAAATACGCACGCATTCAACAAGGTCAATTTGGTGCTAATATGCAAGTATCACTCACAAATGATGGACCGATTACATTATGGTTAAAGGTATAAAAGCATGACGAAGACAACAAAAACAACAAAAGAACAAACACGCCGTCTATGCATTATTGGTGGTCACGGTGCTATGGGGCAATGCCTAGCTTTTTTTCTTGAGCAACTTGCGCATTATGAAATCACCCTTTTGGGTGAATATGATTGGCAGCATGCAGACACACTTCTTCAAAATCAAGATATGGTGATTATCAGCACACCGATTGCGTTGACTGATGCAATCATCGAAAAAGCTTCTCGTTATATCAGCTCAAAGACCATATTAGCGGACTTAACAAGCGTTAAATCAGCACCAATGACCAAAATGCTCAACGCACATAGTGGCGCTGTTGTTGGACTTCACCCCATTTTTGGACCAAGTGTCACCAGCTCCAACAAGCAAGTGATTGTTTATTGTGATGGTCGCGACCCTCAACATTATCAATGGTTTATTAACGACCTGATCACCCTAGGATTTACACTTAAAAACATGACCGCAAGCGCGCATGACCAAGCAATGACATTTATCCAAGGCATCGAGCATTTCTCGGTATTTTGCATGGGAATGTTCTTAAAGCAACATAATATCCATTTGGAAGAACTAATGGCAATCTCAAGTCCTGTTTATAAAATGGAGCTTAATATTATTGGACGCTTGTTTAGCCAAGATGCCGACTTATACGCCAATATCATTGCGTCAGATAATGATCGATTAAATAGCATTCAAGATTATGCCCAATTGATTTTAAAACAAGTCGAACAATTAAAATCAAGCAATGGAAAACTTGAATTTAGTCAGCAGTTTAATGATGTGAAAGAATGGATGGGCGAATTTGCTGATAAAGCGTATCAAGAAAGTGATCGCTTACTTGGCATCAAACCATTAGCGTAAACAATTGGAGTTAATTTTTTATGAAGAATACAATTCTTGTCATGGGTGCCGGTTCATGGGGCACAGCGCTTGCGTTACAACTAGCACGCGTTGGACATATGGTTTATATACATTCATGGAAAGATACACACAATAAACAGATGATTCATGATAAACATAATCACAACTATTTACCTGATGTTACTTTTCCAACAAACTTAATTGCTGTAAATGATTGGGAAAGTGTTATCCATCAATGTGATGATATTTTAATGGCGACACCGAGCGTTGGTTTTGTGAGCACACTTGAAGCAATCAAGCCTCATTTAAACAGCACACAAGGGGTGATCTCAGCGACAAAAGGATTTTGTCACCATAGCTATCAACTATTAGATCAAATGGCTGAAGACATCCTAAAAGACAATCCCTTTGGTTTAATCACGGGACCCAGTTTTGCCAAAGAAGTTGCCAAAGGCTTACCTACTGCCGTTGTAGCTGCTGCCCAAAACAATGATTATGCTATACATATTCAAATGCTTTTTAATAGTGATAATTTCCGCTGTTATACCTCAATAGATGTTACCGGTGCCGAGATTGGCGGAGCCGTTAAAAACGCACTTGCTATTGCGTGTGGCATCTCAGATGGTCTTGGCTTTGGCGCTAATGCCAGAGCGGGTCTTATTACCCGAGGCCTCAGTGAATTGACCCAATTAGGCATCGCCTTAGGCGGCAAGCTGGAAACATTTTATGGTCTTAGCGGACTTGGCGATCTGTTATTAACTTGCACGGATAATCAATCGCGTAATCGTCGTTTTGGGGTGCTCGTTGGTCAAGGCAAAACAATTAACGAGGCTTGCAATGAAGTAAAACAAGTTGTTGAAGGCATTGCTTCTGCGAATGCTGTATATAAAATCGCACAAAAACATCATGTTTCTATGCCCATCGTTGAAGCCGTTTACAGTATTCTACATAAGGGACAAGATATGCGCACTACGGCAAAAGATTTGCTAACAAGATCGCTGAAGGCTGAAAATTAATAATAGTGAAATATCATTTCACATATACTTAGCAGTAATTTAATTTCTAAGCTGCCTATGCGGCAGTGAACAAGTGCCCGCCAAGCAAATAAGTTAAAACTTTTTTCTAAGCTGCCTATGCGGCAGTGAACATCTGCGTAAGTGCTGCGTGACATTGCTCTCATTTCTAAGCTGCCTATGCGGCAGTGAACTAAAAAGAAAAGGATTGTTTATTGCTTATGACTTTCTAAGCTGCCTATGCGGCAGTGAACATGGTTTTGATGCAGCATCCAATACTGGGTCATTTCTAAGCTGCCTATGCGGCAGTGAACATTGTGATATTGATCGCTTGATTGTGATGAATTTTCTAAGCTGCCTATGCGGCAGTGAACGACGTTAGACAAAGAAACAGTGCAAATGGATATTTCTAAGCTGCCTATGCGGCAGTGAACATAGTGTGCGTTAGCACTAAAGCTCCACCTATTTTCTAAGCTGCCTATGCGGCAGTGAACTCAGAACCACCTAGTTCAAATATGAGATTATCTTTCTAAGTGTTACATCCAACTTTATATGGCTCTTAACTGCTGTTTTTGTCTCGCACTGAATGCGTAGTTTCAGCGCTCCTTATACGCACAAAGCGTGGGATGACCAATACTTTGTATAGTTTCATCATTGTTTACCAGAATGCCTAATATCAGCAAGGTTTTTAAAGAAGGTTGTTTTTAGAACAAGATGAGTAGCTTTGCATGATTAAATTGATTAAAGTGCGTTCACATTTAATCAACGAGTTCCCTGACATGGCTCAAATCATCAAAGACTACTCATCCCTTGAGGATTATACTTACCATGTTCGATACAATCCAGAACTTTTAAAGCCACAAGCCTGCCAAAATTGTGGCTGTCATCATTTTTGGCAAAATGGTTATTATCAACGAAAGATTTCAGGGCGCGATCAACA
>NZ_JBQAJM010000027.1:0-31334 GCF_052030685.1 Cysteiniphilum sp. 19S12-1 | reverse complement strand
CATCAGTTTTATTTATTTCACTCATAATCTGTGGTCGTATTTCTTAAATTCAAACATCAAAAGTGCGTAACTTCAGTCAATTTACAGATATTTACTTAATTCTCAAGCCAATTATTGTCCTAATTGCTTTCACAAGAGGATGATCTAATCACCTCTCCCTTTGCGGGAGAGGTCGCATTGCGTAGCGATGCGGGTGAGGGGGTGAATATCATTGATCAGTTTACTATAGTTCATCCTCACTGATCACCTTAATACCAAGCGCTTGCGCCTTAGCTAATTTTGAACCTGCACTTTCACCAACTATAAGATAGTCTGTCTTTTTGCTTATACTATTAGTCGTTTTAGCTGATACTTGCTCAAGCAAATCTTTTATTTGTTCTCGTGTATATCTTGTTAGTTTTCCTGTGACAACAATAGTTTTGCCCTCAAACTTCTTTTTCATTCTCAACATATTATGCTCTGCAATAGATAACACTCTTTTCCTAGGAGTGTTGATTACAATACCCACAGCAATCAGCGCGTTAACCAGTTCAACATTTAAAGGATCTTGCCAAAAAGCTTTAACATGATTTGCCATCACCTCACCGATATCATAAATCGATATCAACTCCTCAAGGGTGGCATTTTTAATCGCCTCTAATGATCCAAAATGATTAGCCAATGCTTTAGCACTGACCTCACCAATATCCTTAATGCCAAGCGCATAAATAAATCGGTTTAAGTGAACTGTTTTGCTTTTCTCCAAGGCATCCAATAAATTAAGCGAAGATTTACGCCCCATACGTTCTAATTGACTTAGAACGGGTAAGCTTAAACTATACAAATCAGCCGGCGTTTTAACAATTTCTTTATCGACTAACTGCTCAACGATTTTATCCCCCATGCCATCGATATCCATCGCCTTGCGTGAGGCAAAGTGCTTAATGCGCTCTTTGCGCTGTGCACTACAATGCCAGCCCCCCGTGCAACGCGCAATTGCCTGATCGTTAATATATTCAATACTTGATTGACAGACAGGACACACTTTGGGCATAACGATTTCTTGTGTTGTGTTATCATCGCGATATTCAGCTAATGAACGCACTACCTCAGGAATCACATCGCCGGCGCGGCGCACAATCACCCGATCATGGACTTTGATATCTTTGCGCTTGATTTCATCAATATTATGTAATGTTGCATTTGAAACAATTACCCCGCCAACAGCCACTGGTTTTAATCTTGCTACAGGCGTCACCGCTCCTGTGCGTCCGACTTGAAAATCAACGGCTAAAATTTCTGATTCAACTTCTTCAGCGGGAAATTTATGCGCCAGCGCCCAACGTGGTGCTTTGGCAATAAAACCCGCTTTAGTTTGCAAATCCAAGCGATTTAATTTATAGACCAAACCATCAATATCATAAGGCAAATCAGCGCGTTTATGACTCATGCGTTGGTAATAATTAAGTAAGCCTTGCTCACCGTCAACCACTTCAACTTCATCCGTTAATTGAAAGCCCCAAGCTTTTAGTTGCTGCATTAATTCATATTGGGTTTGTGGTAAAGTAAACCCACTATATGCACCAACGCCATAAGCATACATCTTTAATTTACGCTTGGCAGCAATACGCGAATCTAACTGACGAATACTGCCGGCTGCGGCATTTCTAGGATTGGCAAAAACTTTTTCATCACGCGCCTCAGCGGTTTGATTAAGTACTAGAAAATCTTGCTTATTAATGATAATTTCACCACGCACTTCAATCTCTTGGGGCAAATTATCACCTTTTAATTGTAATGGCACATTACGAATCGTTTTAACATTCTCTGTTACCTTTTCGCCTTGAACACCATCGCCACGCGTTACAGCATAGTCCAAAGCACCATTTTTATAGTGAATGCTAATTGCTAAGCCATCTAACTTTGGTTCACATTCAAAACTTAACGCACGCGTTTGTGTAAGCTCCGTTAATCGCTTACAAAACCCTGCAATATCCTCATTATCAAAACCATTGGATAGTGATAACATCGGCACCTTGTGCGCAATAACTTCAAAGGCAGTTAATGGCTTACTGCCTACACGTTTCGTTGGTGATAATGAGGTATCTAAAATATCCTGATATTGAGACTCTATATCAACAAGCGCTTGATAGGCCTTATCGTAAACTTGATCACTCACTATCGGCTCATCCAAAGTGTGATAGGCGTAATTATAACGATTAATTTCATCACAAAGATTTTGATAATATTTTTGAATTTCGGCATTTGTTTTAAAAGATAAATTAGGCATGTCAACAAGGACTTATACAGCATGCGCCTATCATACTAAAAGGGGGACAAGATGAAAAGCAAAAGCCCGTCTCTAGACATAGCTAATCATACTCGCGTTTAATAAAATTCATAACACATCGTCTTAAGCCTTTGTTATCATATGGCGACATCATTGACAGTAAACTATTTGAAGGAATCAAAATGACGATATTAGGTACCGCTTTAACCAAATCACAAACCAAAATCATGCTTTTAGGTTCAGGTGAACTTGGCAAAGAGTTTGCCATTAGCGCACAGCGCCTTGGCATTTATGTTATCGCTGTTGATCGTTATGAAAACGCACCTGCCATGCACATTGCCCACGAGGCACATGTGATTAATATGCAAGATGCCAAAGCGCTACATGCCTTGGTTCAAGAGAAATCACCTGATTACATTGTGCCGGAGATCGAAGCCATTGCTACTGACGAGCTTATTAACCTTGAGAAACAAGGCTTTAACGTTATCCCTTGCGCTAAAGCAACCAAACTGACCATGGATCGCCAAGGCATTCGTTCACTTGCTGCTAATGAACTAGGACTGCCTACCTCAAACTTTGCCTTTGCCAATAACAGGGAAGATTATCTAATCAAAGTACAAGAGATTGGTGTGCCCTGCGTTGTAAAGCCTGTGATGAGCTCCTCTGGAAAAGGTCAGTCGATTGTTAGATCGCTTGATGAGATTGAAACCGCTTGGGATCATGCTCAAAGTGGTTCGCGTGGTAACATCCACGATATACAAAAAGTCATTATTGAGGAATTTATTCCCTTTGATTATGAGGTTACCTTACTCACTGTGCGTCATAATAAAGGCACATCGTTTTGCGACCCCATTGGTCATATTCAACAAGATGGTGACTATCGATTATCATGGCAACCACACGCAATGAGTGATGCTTTATTATTCCAAGCGCAACATATTGCCAAAACCATCACCGATGCCCTAGGTGGACATGGTATTTTTGGTGTTGAGCTATTTGTCAAAGGTGATGAAGTGTATTTTAATGAAGTATCCCCTCGACCACACGATACTGGTATGGTAACGCTTGTTTCACAAAACCTATCTGAGTTTGATCTGCACTTGCGCGCCATCTTGGGTTTACCCATTCCAAATATTGAAACACGCATGCCAAGCGCTTCAGCAGCGATTTTACTTGAAGGACAATCACAAGCACCAAGCTTCATTGGTTTAAATGAAGGTTTATCCCAGATTAATACGGATATTCGCCTATTTGCCAAACCTGAAATCTCTGGCAAACGTCGCATGGGGGTTGCCTTGGCATATGATACGGACATTGAAACAGCTAAAGCGCGTGCTCAATTTGCTGCAAGCAGTATTAAGATCCATGCTCCATCGTCTCAATAACTTTAGTACAGTACATACCTGATTAACATTATGCCCAACAACAATCTGCAACAAACAATAGCATACCCATCACACACCAATCTACAGAATTTTTTGCTTTGTATTTCGCGTACTTCTAATCAGTTGAATTTTGACAATAGTCCTAGTTATTGCCTACAATTAAACTGATTAGAATCAATACAAACTACTTCACAACTCACATCGCAAAATGATTTACGATGGGTATATTGCTCACTATTCAATCCAGATCATAAATAAAATCACATTTTACACTTTATAAATTGCAGCAAATCTATCAGAATATTGACACACAAACCTTCTGCACGAGTGGAAAGATGTTACAACTTTTTGGCAATGACGCATTATCTTCGTTTGATCAACAAAAAATCTTAGCTAAATTACAGGACATTGATCCTCGTATTGAGATGGTTCAAGCGGAGTATATTCACTTTATTGAGCACAATGATGTATTAAATGAGGATGAGCTAAATAAGCTCTCAGCACTATTAGATTATGGTGATAAAGGGCAGCTTACTGATAAACAAGGTCAAACCGTTATTATCACACCACGCTTGGGCACAATCTCGCCGTGGTCGTCAAAAGCAACCGACATTGCACACAATTGCGGACTAAATAAAGTCACGCGCATTGAACGCGGTATTGTTTATTACTTGAAAAGCCAAAATATGCTGAATCAAGATGTTTTAAACTTGCTTTCTGCTAAGTTACATGACCGTATGATGCAAACAGTTAACTTCTCGATTGCCGATACCAACCCATTTATCAGTACCCACGCTGTTGGCACACTGCAAACGATTCCACTATTAAGTGAAGGTCGTAGTGCACTAGAAAAAATCAATCTTGAGCTTGGTTTGGCATTATCTGATGATGAAATTGATTATTTGCATGACGGTTTCGTCAACCTCAATCGCGATCCGAATGATGTTGAGCTGATGATGTTTGCACAAGCCAATTCAGAGCATTGTCGACATAAAATTTTTAGAGCAGATTGGATTATTGATGGTCAAGCACAGCCACTTGGACTTTTCCCAATGATCAAAAACACCTATGAACATCACAAAGAAAATACCCTCTCAGCTTATCACGACAATGCCGCAGTCATTGCCGGCTATGCTGCTGAGCGTTTACAGCGTGATGATAATGGGCTGTATCACTTTAAACGTGAGCCAATCCATATCCAGATTAAAGTAGAAACACATAACCACCCAACAGCGATCGCCCCGCATCCAGGCGCTGCCACAGGTGCCGGTGGTGAGATTCGCGATGAGGGAGCCACTGGACGTGGTGCTAAACCAAAAGCAGGGCTTACGGGCTATACCGTATCAAACTTAAATATTCCTCATGATATCCAGCCGTGGGAGACCCCTTATGGCAAACCTGATCGCATCGCCTCAGCATTAGATATTATGATTGAAGCACCTCTTGGTGGTGCGGCTTTCAACAACGAATTTGGTCGACCCAATCTATGTGGATATTTTCGCAGTTTTGAGCAACATGTTAATGGTGAAGTCTGGGGCTATCATAAGCCGATTATGATTGCAGGAGGCTATGGTAATATCAAAGAAGAGCATATCGAAAAACGTAAAATCCCTGTCGGTGCTAAGATTATCGTTTTAGGAGGACCTGGAATGCTGATTGGTTTAGGCGGTGGAGCTGCTTCTTCGGTTAACGCTGGGCACTCTAATGAGGATCTCGATTTTGCTTCTGTGCAACGTGATAATGCCGAGATTGAACGTCGCGCACAAGAAGTGATTGATAGCTGTTGGTCAATGGGGCTTAATAACCCAATCATTAGCATTCATGACGTTGGTGCCGGTGGTTTATCCAATGCACTACCTGAGTTGGTTGCTGATTGTGAGCGCGGGGCTGTTTTTGATCTAAACAAAATTCAAGTGGCTGAAAAAGGTTTGTCACCTTTGGAGATCTGGTGTAATGAATCACAAGAGCGTTATGTACTTGCTATTGCTGAGAATGATTTAACTACCTTTGATAACATTGCCAAACGCGAGCGCTGCCCTTATAGCATTGTCGGTGAAGCAACTGAAGAAAAAACATTGATTCTAAAAGATGATAATTCGAGCACTAATCCAATTCATATGCCACTATCACTGCTTTTAGGTAAAGCACCGAAAACATTAAAAAATGTGACAACCACTGCAAATGCTTATAGCAACTGGGATTATAGTAGTATTGATTTACAAGATGCCGCTAAGCGTATTTTACGCTTACCTGCTGTTGGCAGTAAAAAATTTCTAATTACCATTGGTGATCGTACCGTTGGTGGTATGACACAACGCGATCAAATGGTTGGTCCATGGCAGGTGCCTGTTGCTGATGTTGCGGTGACGGCGACAAGCTTTACAGATTATCATGGTGAGGCAATGGCAATAGGCGAGCGCCCAATACTAGCAATGATGAATCCAGCCGCCGCTGCCAGAATCACCATTGGTGAGGCAATTACTAATATTGCTGCTGCCTACATCTATCACTTATCTGATGTCAAGCTTTCTGCCAACTGGATGGCAGCATGCTCACATCCTGGTGAAGATGCCAGACTCTATGAAATGGTCAAAACTGCTGGTATGGAGTTTTGTCCAGCCCTTGATCTAACGATCCCTGTTGGCAAAGACTCATTATCGATGAAAACCAAATGGCATGATGATAATCAAGAAAAATCGGTAACCTCCCCTGTTTCTCTTGTAGCTACTGCTTTTGCGCCTGTGCAGGATATTCGCCGCACATTAACCCCACAATTGCGTTTAGCATTTGAAACTGATCTAATTTATATAGATCTTGGTTTAGGTAAGAACCGTCTAGGTGGCTCTTCATTTGCGCAAAGTTATCAACAGCTTGGCAATGAAACACCTGATATTGAACCCGAGCTTTTGCAAAATTTCTTTGCTGCCATTCATCAATTGGTTAAAGATGATAAGATTTGTGCTTATCATGATCGCTCAGATGGTGGTTTATTTACCACCCTTTGTGAGATGATGTTTGCGGCTAAGTGTGGTTTAGATATTGATATTGATGCCCTTGGCGATGATGTTCATGCGACTCTCTTTAATGAAGAGTTGGGTGCGGTGATTCAGGTCAGAAACACTGATCGCAGCATCGTGATGCAAGTCCTTGCCAGTTTCCAGCTAAAAGCGCATGCGATTGGGCGACCTAATACATCAACCGATGATGCCAAACTGATTATTAGCCACGATATTGATGAAGTTTTCTGCATGACCCGCGCCGAGTTGCAAACACTTTGGTCTGAAACCTCATACCAGATTCAACGTATGCGTGATAATGCACAGTGCGCTGATCAAGAGCATGATCTGATTAATGGTCATAATGATCATGGTCTTTTTGCACAAGTATCGTTTAATTGTAAAGAAAATATTGCCAGCCCTTATCTTAACCTTGACAGCAAACCCAAAGTAGCGATCTTACGCGAACAAGGGGTTAATAGTAATAATGAAATGGCAGCAGCTTTCACGCTAAGTGGCTTTGATGCCATTGATGTGCACATGACAGATTTACAAAATAAGCGCATTAACCTTAGTGACTTTAAAGGACTCGCTGCGTGTGGTGGTTTCTCGTATGGTGATGTACTGGGTGCCGGTGGTGGTTGGGCAAAGTCTATTTTGTTTGACCAAACGCTTTTAGAGCAATTTGCGCAATTTTTCGCGCGCACTGATACTTTCACTGTTGGCATGTGTAATGGTTGTCAAATGCTCTCACAATTAAAAGATATCATTCCCGGAGCCACGCACTGGCCACGCTTTGTACGCAACCTTTCTGAGCAATTTGAAGGTCGTTTATCGATGGTTGAAGTATTAAAAACGGCATCCATTATCTTTGAAGATATGGCAGGCTTAAAAATGCCTATTGTTGTCTCTCATGCTGAAGGACGCACACAGTATCAACAGCAAGATGACTTAAAGCACTTAATTGCCAATGAGCAAACAGCAATGCGCTATATCGACAGCCACAGCAAGCCCACCGAGCACTATCCATTAAATCCAAATGGCTCAGAGGGTGGCTTCACGAGCTTCACATCACTTGATGGACGAGCCACCATCATGATGCCACATCCAGAGCGCGCCTTTAGATTGGTACAAATGTCATGGTATCCCGCGGATTGGAAAAACAAGGATATCGAATACTCACCGTGGATGCGCTTGTTTATGAATGCACGCCGGTGGGTGGGATAAAATCATATTATGTATGGCTCATAAAATCACCTCTACAAATGTACAATTTCAAAGCACCCAACTTGACTTATTTATAAGCCATCTATAGACTTTAGGTATATCCAAGCACTAGGAGTGATACCATGCCTCAAAAAATTACTACTAATATGAGAGCCTCATTAAATACCACAAAGAAGATTATTTGTAATGATGAACGTTTAGAATTAAGTCAGCGTGATAGCTCAAAAGTTCTAAGTTTGCTACAAAATCCACCAAAACCTAATAGCAGACTACTAAGAGCAGTCAGAGAAATGTACATACTAAAAGATAATAAAACTTTCAGCCACCATGGATAATATAGGATGGAACGAAGAACCCATCACAAAAAAACACAATAGGAATACTTTTGACTGTGGTAATGTTCAGCTAAATACATTTTTAAAGCAACATGCGCGGAAGATGGATGAACGTAGCAATGCGAAAACTTATTTAGCAGTTAAACAGGATGACGATAGAATTATAGGATACTATACGCTTTCAATTGCTTCTATATCTTATAGGAATGCCCCTGAAGAAATTAAAAAACAACTTGCAAAATATGATATACCTGTTTTTAGACTCGCAAGACTTGCTGTGGATATAAATTTTCAAAAAATTGGACTGGGCGGACAATTATTATCTGCAGCAGGCAAGCGTTGCTTGAAAGCCTCTACGGAGATTAGTGGGGTCGCTTTACTAATTGATGCTAAGAACGATAAAGTAGCAAATTGGTACGCCAGTTATGGTGCAGTGCCATTACTAGATAACCCATTATCACTCATCATTCCACTAAAAACCTTTGAGGATGCTATGCCACGCATTTGATAGTTTCTCAAATTTCTACACCTTATCAAAAAAACCTAATGCTTGGCTTAACTTGTCTTCAAACATCAAATTAGCATCAATCATAAACATCGGCTGCTGCCAATTACGAATCCAAGTGAGCTGGCGTTTGGCAAGTTGGCGTGTTGCGGCAACTCCCTTGGCAATAAATTCATTATAATCATACTCGCCATCGAGATATTGCCATGCTTGGCGATAACCGACACTGCGCATGGAGGGCAAATCAGCATGCATAAGCGCTAAATTTTTAAGTCCTTCAACTTCTTTTAAAAAACCATTATCTAGCATTTGCATAAAGCGCTTTTCAATCAGCTGATGCAAAAGTTTGCGGTCCCTAGGAACTAATGCGCATAACTTAAGTGACTGCCCTAAACCACCCTCTTTGGCATTTTCGGCAATAACACGCGAATAAGGTTGATCAGTAAGTAATATCACCTCAACAGCACGCTCAATTCGCTGTTGATCATTTGGGTTAAGTTTATTTGCTGTAAGTGGGTCTTTGTGCATCAAGAAGTCATACCAATACGCCAAATTTTGTAATTTTATGGTGTCACGCACTTTATCATCTGCCTCCGGCAGTTTAGATATACCCTCTTGTAATGCCTTAAAGTACATCATCGTGCCACCAACAAGTAATACTTCTTTGTTGCGCGCATGAATCTCTTGAATCAATTGCTTGGCATCATTGATAAAGTCATTGACCGAGTAATTAAACCATGGCTCGATAATATCAATCAAATGATGGGCAACACCCTCCATTTCTTTAAGTGTTGGCTTAGCTGAACCGATATCCAATCGTTTGTATACCAACGCCGAATCAACACTGATAATTTCAGCGTTCATGCGCTTGGCAAGCTCAATGGAAAGTGCAGTTTTGCCTGAGGCAGTCGGCCCTGCTAAGGCATAGACTTTTTTTGAAATTATAGACATGAGGAAATAATTATTGAATCAGTTGATGATTAATCTCAACTTTATATTGTTTCTTTAAGGCAACCAAATAGTCATTTAGCTCGATATTGCTATAGTTGTTTTGTAGCACTTGCATTGGCAGTTCATCCGTACCATCAATGACTTTTGCTACTTCATATACCCAATAAGACTCGCCATTTTGTGCGAGTTTATATGACTTCAAACCATCGCTGAAAATGGCTGTTTTTAACTCTTGATCAAGGGTGAAGTCACTACGTGAAATAGTTTCAGTTTTCGATTTTACCGTTTTGACTTCCTTTTTATCCTCTAACACCTTAAGTGTATCTTGTGCTGCTTTTTGCGCTTGTGCTAGTGACTCTGTCGCAATATACGCTGTTTTAACCTTAGCTTTAACCTCAGCAAAGTTTAAGGTATGTTTCGGAATCATCTTGTCGACTTTGTAGATAATGCCATCGGTTTGACCTTGAGCAATAAAGCCTTGTGTTTTATTGTGATCAAACACCGCTTCTTGTAATTTAGCATTACCTTCAACACCTGCACTTGTCACATTTTTATCAAATGCGTTTGTTGTAGCAGGTGTTAATTTATTGGCTTTCACTACTTGGTCAAAGCTATTGCTATTAATACTTGTTAATACTTCATTAAACTTGGTCAATGCCGCACGATTTTTAAGAATCTTTTCAATCACGGGCTTTGCCGCTGTTAGTGACATCTGGGCAGGAGCTGTTATTTTTGTTAGTTTAACAAACTCATTATCCGATGTTTCTTTGATTGGTGATTCAAGCGTTAGATTAAACAGTGCAAATTGAGCAAAGCCTGAAGCATCTGCTTGTGATAATGGCTTTATCTGTTCAATTTTAACTTCTTTTAACTCATCAGCTGTTAATGTTTTATTGGCTTTAAGCTTATCAGCAATTGCTTTACTATCTTTAGCCTTTTTATCAATTGTAATCGTCTCACCTGATCTTAACTCAGGTGACATAAGCGCATCTTTATTGGCTTGATAGTAGCTATTGATTTCACGCTCAGATACCGGCTCTTTGCTCACAAAATCTTGAGATGAGAGTTTTACATAAGATACAACAGCTTGCTCAATTTGCTCATATTGCGCCTTGTGTGCATCATAGTAAGCCTGAAGATCTTTCTCTGTTGGCTTGATCTTACTGGCGTAATCTTTGGCAGCAAAATCATAATAAGTGATTTCGCGCTTTTGCCCCATTAATGCACTTAGTGTTTTTTGCTCATCACTTAATACAAACTCACTTTGCAATAGTGGTGTTATAATACTTGAGGTTAAGAGACTATTGGCAATCAACGCTTTGATATTACCCGCACCACCATAAAGCTTAGCCAACTCATCAAAACGTTTGGCTGAATATTTGCCATTTTCAATAAATGCCGGATTTTGGAAAATCGCAGAGGATACTGCCGATTGTGTGACTGCAATGTGTGACGCTGTCGCATCTTGTTGTAATAATGCTTGATCCACCAATTGATTTAATGTTTTCTCTTGTAATGCTTTTTGATCAAGCGAAGGTTGCGCTTGCATATTTTGCGACAAACTTTGTTGATAGCTGTTTTGCGAGATTTGCACATCGCCTACTTTTGCTACTGACTGTGGTGAAACGCCACCTGAGACAAAAAAGTAACTAATGCCTGTTAATACAAAAACCGCACTCACTGCGATGATGATAATCCACGTTATCCAACCTTTAAATTTATCATTAATCGATTGCAACATATGATACTACTACCTACTTCCATTGAGCTTAAAATTAAGTTGCCACATCTTAGCATGGGATATACCGCTCGTGAATCATTTTGCGGTGTTTAATAGCGAAAACAAAAAAGGCATGCTCAAAGCATGCCTTTAAAGATGTGGTGGGTGCTGAGGGGTTCGAACCCCCGACCCTCGCCTTGTAAGGGCGATGCTCTCCCAGCTGAGCTAAGCACCCGCAAGCTGAACTGTATATTAGTTCACTGCGTCTTTCAATAGTTTTCCTGCTTTAAATGAAGGTGATTTAGATGCTTTGATCTTCATTTTTTCACCTGTCTTAGGGTTACGACCTTCACGTGCTGCTCTTTCACGAACTTGGAAGGAACCAAACCCAACAAGTGTCACTGTCTCACCTGCTTTTAACGCCTCAGTTACCGCGTCAGTTGTCGCGTCTAATGCGCGCTGAGCGACATCCTTTGTTACATCAGCTTTTTCTGCGATTGCTTTTACTAGTTCACTTTTATTCACGATGCTTTCCTCTTTCGTTGTTGAATAACTCTTGATTATAAGCGGCTTGCCGCCGCTTAACTCGCCTAAGTTATAGCAAGCACAATAGCGCACGTCAACACGGTTTATTGCTAATTCATGGTTTTTTAACGTTTTTTTAATATTTTCCCATTTTTTTTAGCTTTTTTTGGCTTTTTTTGAAATCAATGCGCGAGCTAAAACTTCTTCAATTCGCTTCACAGCAATGATTTCCAAACCATCTTTTACATTCTGCGGAATTTCTTGCAGATCCTTTTTATTTTCAAATGGAATTAAGACTGTCGTAATACCACCACGAAGTGCTGCCAAAAGTTTTTCTTTTAAACCACCGATGGGTAACACATCACCGCGCAAGGTGATCTCCCCCGTCATTGCGACATCCTTCTTAACTGGAATACCGGTTAATGAAGACAAAACAGCTGTACACATCGCAATACCCGCACTTGGTCCATCTTTGGGTGTTGCCCCTTCTGGTACATGAATATGAAAGTCACGTTTTTCATAGAAATCATCATCCAAATCATAGTCTTTAGCTATTGTACGCACTACGGTTAAGGCCGCATGAATTGACTCTTGCATCACTTCACCGAGCTTACCTGTGCTCTTAAGCTTGCCTTTGCCTGACGTTGCTACTGCTTCAATCGTTAATAGATCGCCGCCAACCTCAGTCCACGCCAGCCCCGTGACTTGCCCTATTTTATCCGCTTGTTGTGCTAAACCGAAATCATAGCGCCTAACACCGAGATACTTATCTAAGTTTTTACTGTTAATAGAGACTTTCTTACCATCTTTAGTCGATAAAATATGTTTTACTGCTTTGCGACAGATCTTATTAAGTTCCTGCTGCAAACGACGCACACCCGCCTCACGTGTATAATAACGAATAATATCTTCGATCACCTTATCGGCAACAGCAATTTCAGTTTCTTTTAAACCATTTTCTTTAATCGCTCGTGGTAGTAAATAGTTCTTGGCAATATTCTGTTTCTCATCTTCGGTATAACCTGATAGATAAATAATCTCCATGCGATCCCTTAAAGCTTCAGGGATATTTAAGCTATTGGCTGTGGCAACAAACATCACATCAGATAAATCATAATCAACATCAAAATAATGATCATTGAAAGTGTTGTTTTGCTCCGGATCTAATACCTCAAGCATTGCAGAGGATGGGTCACCACGAAAATCAGCTGACATCTTATCGATCTCATCTAATAGAAAAAGCGGATTATTCACCTGTACTTTATCGATTTTTTGCATAATTTGCCCAGGTAACGCGCCAATATATGTACGTCGATGACCGCGAATTTCCGCCTCATCTTTGACACCTCCCAATGCCATACGCACATATTTGCGTCCTGTGGCTTTAGCAATCGATTGCCCCAATGACGTTTTACCAACACCTGGGGGTCCCACCAAGCACAAAATTGGACCTTTAAGCTTACGCATTCTTTGCTGCACAGCAAGATATTCCAAAATACGCTCTTTGACCTTTTCAAGGCCATAATGATCCGTATTTAAGATATCTTCAGCTTGTGCTAAATCTTTTTTGACTTTGCTACGCTTTGACCATGGCAATGAAGTGAGGGTTTCTATATAGTTACGTGATACGGAGGATTCGGCTGATGATGGCGGCATCGCTTTGAGCTTCTTAAGCTCAGAGAGTGCTTTTTCAGTTGCTTCTTTTGACATCTTAGCTGTATCAATTTTTGCTTTTAATTGCTCAAACTCTTCAGCCTCATCGGCATCACCCATCTCTTTATAGATCGCTTTGATCTGTTCATTGAGATAGTATTCACGCTGATTACGCTCAACTTGCGATTTAACACGATCCTTGATATTGCGCTCAAGCTGTAATACATCAGTTTCTGCCATTAGTAGCTTTAACAACAAAGATGCACGCTGCTGCAAGCCTTCGGCTTCAAGCACTTCCTGTTTTTTTTCGACAGTTGCATGCGCTTGCGCGACCACGGTGTCAATAATCCGCGTTAAATTAGTATCTGACAAAATTGACGACAAAATCTCTTTTGGAATCTGCCCGTTCATATCTGCCAAGTTTTTAAAGCTCGACAAAATGGCACGGATAAACCCGCTTTCATCAACATCACTTAAGTCATTTTTTGTTTCAATCAACTCAATTTGAGCAGCAATAAAAGGCGTATCTTCATAATATTTAAGCACCTTAGCTCGGCGAACACCTTCAACGAGCACCTTGCAAGTACCATCTGGCAATTTCATCAATTGCAGAATTTTGGCATAGGTTCCTGTGGTGTGTAAGTCCTTGACTTTCGGATTATCAACATCATCAGACTTCTGTGTCATCAGTAAAATTTTTTGCCTTGTTGCATGTGCTTCACTAATTGCAGCAATCGATTTTTCTCTACCGACAAAAAGTGGCACAGCCATATAGGGATAAACGACGATATCTCTTAATGGTACAACAGGTACTAATTCTTCAACATTTTGTTTATCATTAGAATATAATTGCATGCACGTTAACCTTATTGAGCTGAAGCTAATCTAAATTGCGCTTGATCTTTTAATACAATTAATGGTTCTTCTTTGCCATTGATTGCGACCTCATCAATGACGACCTTTTCAACATTTTCAATTGATGGCGCCTCAAACATGATATTAAGTAGCGCATTTTCTAAAATTGAGCGTAACCCGCGCGCACCTGTTTTGCGCTTAACGGCTCTATGGGCTGCCGCTTTAATCGCTTCAGGTGTAAACTCAACATTCACTTCTTCAATTTCAAATAGCTTGGTATACTGCTTGATCAAAGCATTTTTCGGCTCAGTTAAGATCTTCACCAACGCTTCTTCATCCAGCTCTTCTAAAATAGCCATTACTGGTAAACGACCAATCAACTCAGGAATCAAACCAAACTTAACCAAATCTTCTGGTTCAACTTGCTTAAGTAGACGATTGTGTGACGCCTGATCATCTTTACCAAAAACATCCGCACCAAAACCAATACCCGATTTTTCAGTACGCTGCTGAATCACTGATTCAATACCAGCAAATGCACCACCACAAATAAACAAAATATTTGCAGTGTCCACTTGCTCAAGATCCTGATTAGGGTGCTTTCTGCCACCTTTTGGTGGAACAGAGGCAACGGTGCCTTCAATCAACTTCAATAAAGCCTGCTGAACACCTTCGCCAGAGACATCCCGTGTAATCGATGGGTTTTCTGATTTTCGTGCGATTTTATCAATTTCATCGATATAAATAATGCCTCGCTCTGCCTTTTTGGCATCAAAGTCTGCGTTTTGCAGAAGCTTTTGAATGACATTTTCAACATCTTCACCAACGTAACCTGCTTCGGTTAAGGTGGTAGCATCAGCAATAGCAAAAGGAACATTAAGCATTCTTGCTAACGTTTGTGCCAATAGTGTTTTACCTGATCCTGTTGGACCTAGCAGCAATATATTACTCTTTGATAATGTCACATCATCATCTTGCTTTTGCTTGTTATAAATTCGCTTGTAGTGGTTATATACCGCTACTGATAGGACTTTTTTTGGTGCATCTTGACCGATGATATACTCATCAAGGTGTTTTTTAATGTCAACAGGCTTAGGCAAACTCTGCTTACCCTCAGCCGTTGATAAATCAGGCTCTTGCGTTCCGTCTTGCGAACCACCTGTTTTGATGATGCCCTCGCATAAGGTCACACATTCATTACAAATATAAACAGAAGGTCCTGCAATTAACTTACGTACTTCTTGTTGTGATTTCCCACAGAATGAACAATACAGCGTGCGGCCATTATCACCATCACCGTTGCCACGTCTTTTTCTTGGCATATTTTCCTCTCTAAAAATAATCAAAACTATAAACGCCCACCGAGTTGCGGGCGATTAGGTAGAAATTCAAGCTTTTATTTTTTATTTAATACCTGGAATATGCGCTCTTGATTCAATCACCTGATCAATTAGACCATATTCTTTTGCTTCTTCTGCCATCATGAAATTATCGCGATCTGTGTCTTTCACCGTTTGCTCATAAGATTGACCGGTATGACGCGCTAGCACATGATTCAAGCGTTCTTTAATTCTTAGCATATTACGCGCATGAATCTCAACATCAGACGCCTGACCTCTAAAACCACCTAACGGTTGGTGAATCATGATTTGCGAATGTGGCAAACTATAACGCTTACCCTTTTCGCCTGCTGCCAGTAAAACGGCACCCATACTTGCTGCCAAACCAATACAAATTGTGCTTACATTAGGCTTGATAAACTGCATCGTGTCATAAACACCCATACCTGCAGTGACTGAACCACCTGGTGAGTTAATATAAAAATAAATATCTTTATCTGGATTTTCAGACTCTAAAAACAATAATTGAGCGATGACCAAATTAGCCGACGTATCATTGACTTCACCATTTAAAAATATAATGCGCTCCTTTAGTAAACGCGAATAAATATCATAAGAGCGCTCACCACGCGATGTTTGTTCAACAACCATAGGAACTAAATTATTTGTAATCATATTTTCACCTTATATCCATATTGCAAGTGTTTTTACACTGACAAGTTAATAATAAAAAAGCCACAAACGTGGCTCTTAGTTTAAGTCGATTATTTCATTTTCTCCAGTGCTTTACTGGCACAAATTGCATTGTTTTAATTCATTGATTAAGCCATGCCACCTTGTGGTAAAACTTTTTTGATCAATTCAAAGAAATCTTCTGTTTTTTCAGTAGATTGACCTTGCTCAACCACCCAGTCAACTAGCTTATTTTCAACAACAACGTTTTTGATGTTTTCTAGTTCTTTCTTATTACTGTTAACATGATCACGCACTTCTTGCGCATCTTCATAAACAGATGCCATCTCTTCAATCACCGCGTCAATAGCTTCTTGATCGGCTTCAAGTTTTTGATCACGTACAATCGCTTGCAAAATCAAACCAAGCTTGACTGACTTTTCAGCCTTCGCCTTGAATAAATCATCAGGAATATCTTCCGCCTTCATTTTTGACTTGGCACCACCCATGCGTTCAATTAGATCCTGTTTAGAGCGATCGATTTCACGTTGTACAAGCGCTTTAGGCACATCAAAGTCAATAATATCGACTAACTGATCAAATACTTGCGTTTTAATGGTTTTGTTAATCGCATTTTTTAGCTCACGCGCCATATTTTGCTTAATTTCAGCATAAAACTCATCAACACCACCCTTGATACCAAATTGTTCAACAAACTTATCATCGATCTCCGGCAATTCAGCTTCTTTAATATTTTTAACCACGATGTCAAACTGTGCAGCTTTACCTTTTAGCTCATCATTTTGATAATCTTCAGGGAAAGTCACATCAATGGTTTTTTCTTCATCTTTTTTCATGCCGATGATACCATCTTCAAATCCTGGGATCATTTGACCTGAACCAATCGTCACTTCAGAAGCATTGGCTGAACCACCTTCAAAAACTTCACCATCAACGCGCCCTACAAAGTCAATCGTCACACGATCATCAGCTTGCACTTCACGCTCAACCTCTTTCCAAGTAGCAAGCTGCTTACGCAGATTACTGATCATTTGCTCAGTTTGCGCGTCACCTAGTTCAACTACTGGTTTTTCAACAGAAACTTTATCTAAATCTTTAACAACCACTTCAGGGAAAAGTTCAACATTCACATTAAATTTAAGCGCTTCACCTTCTTTGTTATTTAGAATTTCAACCTCTACACCTGCTGCATTTAATTTTTGCTCGTGAATTGCCTGCGTATATTTATGAGGTAAAACATCACCTAATACTTCAAAACGCACTTGCTCACCGTACTTTTTCTTGATCATACCTGCGGGTACTTTACCTGGTCTAAAACCATCTACCTTGGCTGTTTTAGCGATACGCTGAATACGCTTTGACACCTCTGTATCAATCTCAGTTGCTGGTAACTCAATATTTAAAACGCAATGAATGCCTTCTTTTTTTTCAACAGATACTTGCATTACTTATCCTTATTTGTACTCTTATATTTTCAAGGTTTAAAATTCAGGGTCAGAGTTTATATTTTGCCCGCTCAATTGTCTAGCGCTTTAATGCTTGAATTTAATATAATACCCCAAGAAATTTAATCAGAAATCATCTTTGGCATACACAAAACAAACTGCTTAAGATATATCTACATAAACGCTTGTATTTTGAGGCTTCAAGCACTTAACAAATCAATTTTAATGTCCAATTCATTACAAATTCTTATAATTTACCAACGCCTCCTCCCTAGATAGCTTTAGATCAACGATTGGATAAGGGTAATCTTTACCAAGAGCAATGTCAGCACTTTGCAAGACATCCTCAGGGGCTAACCATGGAGAGAACAAGTACTTATTCGGAAGTTTACTCAATTCAGGCACATAACGTCGAATATACTCACCCTCACCATCAAATTTTTGTGCTTGAGTGACTGGGTTAAAGATGCGGAAAAAAGGGGCAGCATCAGCGCCGCTTCCTGCAACCCATTGCCAATTAGCACTATTATTGGCTAAGTCTGCATCAAATAAACAAGTCCAAAACCATCTGGCGCCATGACGCCAATGAATATGACAATTTTTTGTCAAAAATGAAGCAACAATCATTCTCACGCGATTATGCATAAATCCTGTTTGCCATAGCTCGCGCATACCTGCATCAACAATTGGAATGCCTGTTTGACCTTGTTGCCATGCTGTTAATAATCTCTTATTGTCTTGCCATGGATAATGATCAAACTTTTGCTGCCAATTCTGATCACTCAATTGTGGATAATGATAGAGCAAGGCATAATTAAACTCGCGCCATATAATCTCTGATAAATAGCATTGCTTATTATCGTTATCACACGCTATCTGGTGTACTTTGTCCCAGATTATATGTGGCGATATTTGTCCAAAATGCAAAAAAGGCGCAAGCTTAGACGTCGCATTTAGGCTTGGAATATTGCGATTATGTTGATAATCATTTAAATAGTTTCCAATAAAGCACTCTAAAGCGTGATGCGCCGCTTGCTCACTAATTTGCCAATGCGCTAATACATCATTTGTCCAATGATGTTTAGGTATTAAGTGTAAATCTGACAACTGCAGATTGCTCACTTTAACTTCAGCCAAATAGTCTTGTATCTTTTTAACATTATCCAATGGCGCTCTTGGTGGCATGACTTGCAATGCTTGGCGTTTGAATGCGCTAAAGACTTTGTAAGGTTCACCATTATTCTTTAATACCTCCCAGGGCTCCCACAATAAGCTGCTATTGAAACTATGCACATCTATCGCTTGTGTTTTTAGTTGCATCTTGATGTGTTTATCTCGCGTGATCTGCCATGGTGTATATAAGCGATTCCAAAATACCTGCTTAATATCATAGTGATCAACAAGCTCTGCAATGATCCTGCTAGGGTCTCCTATAAAAAATTGTAGTCGATGATGAAGTGTCTGATTTAATGATTGCAATGCATAGTGAAGCCATACTTTGCTTGCAGCACCGATTTGCCAGTCTTGTGAAGCATTATCATCAAGAATATAAATCGGCAAAACCACACCACTGTTTAGTGCTGCATTAAATGCTGGATTATCAATAATTCTTAGATCTTGGCGAAACCAAAAAAGGACTTCTGGTTTTTGCAGCGTCATGAATATTGCTCACCAATAATCGTTTTTAACATATTGATATGTTCATCACGATCATTCAAGCACGGGATAACGGCATAATGCTCACCACCGGCATTTAAGAATGTCTCGCGTTCTGTCTCTTTTAACTCTTCTAGCGTTTCCAAGCAATCAGCAGCAAATCCCGGCGCCATTACGAGCACATTTTTTTTACCTTCTTTAGCTAAATTTGCTAATACGTCTGTTGTGTATGGTGTAAGCCATTCTTTCGGTCCAAAACGCGATTGGAAAGACAGTTGAATATTTAAGTTTGTTTCACTGAGTGCATTTTTAAGCAACTCAAAGGTTCGTAAACAATGCGCTTGATACGGATCACCTTTTTGTACACATTCCAGTGGAATACCATGAAATGACAATAACAACACATCGGGCGTGAAATCAATCGTTGCTAAGTACTTTATGACACTTTGTTTTAAGGCATCAATATAAGCAGGATGTTCATAATACGGGGCAACACCGACAATATTTGGCTGATAGCGCATCGCTTGCAACACACGAAAAACCTCATCATAAACCGAGGCTGTAGTTGTCGCTGAGTACTGCGGATAAAGTGGCACAACCGTAACATCCGTAACACTCTCGATACTTAAAGCTTCAATCTTTGCTTTAATAGATGGCTGACCATAGCGCATTGCAAAGTCAACGATCACCTCATTGCCTAACTTGTCGGCAAGTTTGCGTGCCTGAGCCTTCGTGTAATGCATAAGCGGTGAGGCGTTATCCTCTTCAAACCAAACTTTTTGATAAAGCTTAGCCGTTTTCGGTGAGCGAAATGGCAAAATAAACAAACGTAAAATTGGCTGCCAAATCAAAGATGATGCTTCAATCACGCGCCTGTCAGATAAAAATTCTTTGAGATATTTGCGAATATCCTTGACTTGATATGAATCAGGCGTTCCTAAATTAACCAACAATATCGCTTTCTTAGATCTCTTGATTATCTTTTCGTTATTGCTCATATTCTTTACCTCATCCATTTTATCTGCATTATGTATTATCAAACCAACACGAGACTAATTAACCATTTACAAGGTGTTATTTACTGAGGTTATATACTTTTCCTATTCCCCTCTTTGCAAGATGGTTGGCAGCCGTAGGTTGACGGGGTGTTTATAAAATCATAATTTCTTTTAAAAGATGCATAACTTCAATTATTCACAACCACCAACAGTTATTTCATCGATCTTTAGACTGGCTTGCCCAACACCGACAGGCACAGACTGACCATCCTTACCGCAAACGCCAATGCCTTTATCCAAAGCAAAATCACTGCTAACCATTGAGATTTTCTGCATCACTTCAGGACCATGACCAATCAAAGAAGCGCCTTTGACCGGATGCATAATTTTACCATTTTTGATCAAATACGCCTGATCCATCACAAATACAAATTGCCCTGAGGTAATATCCACTTGTCCACCATTAAAATGAGTCGCATAAATCCCATGATCGATACTTTGGATCATATCTTCAAACTTATCCTCGCCTGGCAGCATATACGTATTGGTCATTCGAGGCAATGGTAGATGCGCGTAGGATTGTCTTCTGCCATTACCAGTTGCAGACACACCAAAAGCTTTAGCTGAAATTCTATCGTGCATATAGCCTTTTAAAATACCATTTTCAATCAATATCGTTTTCTGAGTCGGTGTCCCTTCATCATCAAAATTAAGTGAACCACGACGATTAGCAATACAGCCTTCATCAATCACCGTACATTTCTCTGAGGCAACTTTCTGCCCAATTTTACCCGAGAAATGCGAGCTTTTTTTGCGATTAAAGTCGCCTTCTAAGCCATGTCCTACCGCCTCATGCAAGAGTACCGCTGGCCAACCTGATCCAAGCACCACTGGCATCTTGCCACTAGGTGCGGGTTTTGCGTCAAGATTAGTTTTAGCGCCCTTATATGCCTCATCAACATAAGACTTCCATAGATTATGCTCAGTGAAGTAATGATAGTCATAGCGTCCACCACCACCGGCTGAGAAACTTTCACGTTTCTGATTATCTCCATCAACCATAATCAAACTAACATTCATGCGCACCAACGGTCTTACATCCATCACACACAGGCCGTCAGTATTTAAGATCAACACCATTTCCATGTTTGAAGCAATTGAAACCGTGACTTGCTCGATATTAGTATCTAACGACTTGGCATAAGCATTAATTTGGTGAAGTAGTGCAATCTTATCTTCCGCAGGCATGCTATCCAATGGTGATACTGTCGGATAATGGCGAATAATATGTGGTGTACTAAGCTTTTCCACTTTGTAGGGGTTAGCACTGTCTTTTAATAGGTAAAGCGCCGTTTTAATAAGCTTTTCAATCGTATTTAGATGTAGATCATCGGCATAAGCAAAGCCCGTCTCACCATCAAATACGGCTCTGACACCAATGCCTTGCTCAATACCAAAGCTGCCATGTTTAACAACACCGTCATCTAACATCCAGCTTTCAGAAATAATCTTTTGCAAATATAAATCACCAAAATCAATTCGCTTTTGGCTTAATAAGTTTAATAAGCCTTTTAATTTTTCCAAACTTAAATCAAACGGCTGTAATAACTGTTCACTAATAATACTGTAATATTGATCCTGCATTTTTTTCCTAAATTATTCAAATATACTGATATCACCACTGCCAACACGCAATATTTCCACAGGGACTTCGGTCATATCAATAACCGTTGTCGGTTCATAACCACAATAGTCAGACTCTAAAATATAATCAATCATCTGCGCACACGGTTCATTAGCAAAGTCTTCACTGTAAACAAGCGCATTATCCTGATCTGGCAAGATAAATGTGGTACTTAATAATGGCTCGCCTAAAGCCTCACTTAACATCAAAGGCACGGGATGATCCGGCACACGAATACCAACCGTTTTTTTGCTTTTGTTTAACATTAAACCTGGCACTTTGCTCGTTGCCTGCAAAATAAAGGTATATCCTCCTGGTGTCGCCCTTTTTAATAAACGATAAGCACTATTATCGACCTTGGCATATTGCGCAATCTCAGATAAATCACGACAAATAATTGTGAAATTATGCTTATCATTTAAATCACGAATCTTCTTTATTTGCTGCAGTGGTTTTTTCAAGCCCATCTTGCATCCCAAGGCATAGCCTGAGTCTGTCGGATAAGCAATGACCTTACCCTCTTTGAGTGCATTAACAATTTCTGCTAATACCGCCTTATTCGATGAGTAAGGATTTATTTCAATGTATTGGCTCATAGCAGCTTCTTACTTTATACTGGTCGCGAAAATTTGTGCTAAGTGTACCACTAACCCTCTCTGGAGAGAACATGAAGAAACTGCTTTTTGACTTTTTCCCTATTATCATCTTTTTTGTCATCTATAAAATGTATGACATCTACACCGCAACAGTCGCACTGATTATTGCCACGGCAATTCAGCTAACCTATGAAATTATTCGCTATCGCAAAGTGTCAATGATGCATGTTGTGACGTTTGTCTTGGTATTAATTCTAGGTGGTGCCACCGTTTACTTCCATGATGAAGCGTTGATCAAATGGAAAGTGACGATTGTCAATTGGCTATTTGGTGTGATCTTTATCTTCTCAACCTATTTAATGAAAAAGCCAATCATTCAACGCCTAATGGAAGAAAGTATTGAATTACCACAAAAAATCTGGAAACGCCTTAATAATATCTGGGGAGTGTTTTTCTTATTTTTAGGCGTGATTAACCTCGTTGTTGCTTATAACTTTTCAACAGATATCTGGGTCGACTTTAAGCTCTTTGGCATGCTTGGGATTACTTTTGTATTTGTTATTGGTCAAGGTATTTTTCTTGCCAAGCATATTGATCATAAAAAATAATTGCTCTTAAGTTACACACTCAACTCAATTAGAAAACTTTCAATCGCTAACTGCTTGTTAACATTAAAATGTTTGCCCTCATAGGACTTAAGCTTTAATAGCCGCTGATAAAAACCATATAACGCAATATGATCATAGCGATTGATTAAATGCTCTAGCACACTCTTTTGATCTTGTGTGAACGCAGTTTGTGATAAGTTTAAACGATAATAATAAGCATCAATCAAAAAGCTCATTAACCAATAAATTACATCCTGATAATACGCATTGATATCAATGGTTAACGCCAAGGGTGATAACTGTCCTTGAATCACCTGTATCAGCTCTTTACGTAATTGCCAGAAACTCTTATCTGTCTTAATGCGATCAATCACCCGAAGATCGGCCTTACTAATGGCTAATGCTTTGGCAATATCCTCATCATTCATTTGATATTTTTGCGCTAAATACACCTTTTTTTGCGCTAATGTCAACGCCAGATCAAACACCTGTACACGCGAACGCAACGTTGGCATAATCCACTGTAACTGCTTGGTTGTCATCAGAAAATACGTATTCTCTGGCGGCTCTTCCAAGCTCTTTAGTAATGCATTGGCGGCTGACGTGTTCAAGGCCTCAAGCGGACAAAGGATGACCACCTTGGCTTTAGCGCCATGACTTGTCAGATAGATACCTTCTAATAGATTTTTGATCTGATCAATTTTGATTTGTCCATCATCTGATTTTAGATAAAAAACATCAGCAGCTGTCGCAAGATCATCTGCAATATCATGCTCCAATAAAACAGAAGTCAGTTTAGTCAATAATGGCTCAAGTGGTAGATGATCGACATTATTTAATAAAATCCCGTGCGCCAGACGATTTTGCGCTAATGATGCTTTGATTTGCTCAATGAAATCAGTATAAAAAACACTTAGATCAATATCAGACATCTAGAGACACTCATGGTCCAACGCGTTGAAAGACTTTCAATGCACTATGGCACATGCTCGATAGTTTTGATTTTTTTGTTTTGTATTCAATATGGAATAACTTTAATGATCCCGATTGGTATTTATCCAACAAATAGGCATCACTTGTTTTAAGCGCATCAACTAAATTTAGCTCAAGGGCAGACTGTCCAAACCAGTATTCCCCCGTTGCCACTTTCTCAATATCCAAGTCCGGTCTAAAGTGCGCGATATGCTCTTTAAAGAGTTTATGTACTACTTCAAGCTCTTCTTTAAATTTCTCACGTCCCTCATCGGTATTCTCACCCAACATCGTCAAGGTACGCTTATATTTACCCGCGGTATGCAGCTCAACATCCACTCCTTTGTCTGTGAGAAGTCGATGGATATTTGGTAATTGCGCCACGACACCAATCGAACCAACAATAGCAAAAGGTGAAGCAATAATGGTGTCAGCAACCGATGCCATCATATAACCACCGCTGGCTGCCACTTGATCAATCACAGCTGTTAACTTAAGATTAGCCTCTTTAATACGTGCTAGTTGCGCGGCTGCTAAGCCATAACCATTAACTGCCCCTCCTGGACTTTCTAGGCGAACAACAACTTCATCATTTTTATTCGCAATCTGCAAGATAGCATTAACCTCTTCAGCTAACGCTTCACTTTGCGAGGCTTTAATGTCACCTTTAAAATCAATAACAAAAACATTACTTAAATCATCATGTTGCGCTTTGTGCGCAAGCTTTAGCTTTTCTTGATTGGCCTTATGCATTTTTTTAAATGCCGACTTGCTTAACACTTCATGCGCTAGCTGTTCTTGACGCTGTTGATAAACCTCATTTAATGATTTAACAACAAGCTGCCCTTTTTTGTTACTCGCTTTACCCTTTAATGACAAAGCCAAGATAAACCCAAAGGCAATGACGATGGCAATAACAATCGTTGCTGCCTCAAGCACAAAAAACAAATAATTAATGGCATGATCTGCCCACATACGATGAACTCCTAGTGACGACGGTAAACTTTCTTAACCTGTTTTGGTAATGTGCGTTGAAATGATTCACGCGCAAAAATACGCTCAGCATATTTTGTGATATCCCCTAATGATTCATCAAGTGGGATGCCTTGTGCCGGCAAGGCATGCAATAATGCCGCCAGTGAGCAATCCGCCAAAGTCATTGAATCTGACATAAAAAATTCATTTTCTGAAAAGATCGGTTCAATCGCTCTAAAGCTATCAACCAATGCCACCTTGGCTTCTTCAACTTTTTTCTGATCCGTACCGCACAAAATGAAGTTAAGCAATGAATACCACTCACGATCAATTCGTGTCATCGCCAAGCGCGTACGTGCACGCTCAACCGGATAGTTCGGCAGCAATGAAGGTGCTGGATAACGCTCATCAATATAAAGCATTACCACCTCAGGATCATAAATGACATAGTCACGCTCTTTTAAAATGGGTAACGTTCCTTCAGGGTTTAATTCTAAAATCATTTCTTTATCAATGATTTCATCCAACTCAACCACCTTGAAACTCATACGTTTTTCTTCCAAGGCAATACGCGCACTATGCGAATACGGGCAATCTTTTTTTATAAAAAGTGTGATATACATGAAGCAATTATTATCTATAAAACAAAATGATAGACAATGGTAAATGGTTTGCCCTAGTTGGTCAATTGCTTCAATTTGAAATTCGTAAATTACATGACATTTTAATTCAAAAGTATTAAGATGCGCCCGTTTGCCTAAAACTAACCAAAGGGGAGTCATCATATCATGCTAAAAATTCTACATTTTTTACTGGCATTGATCATCGTTGCGGTCATTTTATATTTTGCTAGCATGAATCGTAAGAACATTAAAGCACGTTTTATCGTTCAACTGATTATTATTGAAATTATTGTTGCCTATTTCTTATTAAAATCTGCCGTCGGCGCTGATATCATTATGTTTATTTCCAGTGGCTTTGATTATGTCATGCAATACGCGATGGAAGGTACTAAGTTTGTGTTTGGTTCGGTTGTACCTGAGAACTTCGTATTTTTCTTTAACGTGTTAATGCCAATTGTCTTGGTATCGGCTTTAATCGGTATCTTGCAATACTTAAAAGTCTTACCACTTATTATCCGCGGTGGCGGCTGGCTTTTATCCAAAATCAACGGCATGGGCAAATTGGAATCTTTCAATGCACTAAGCTCACTGATCTTGGGACAATCTGAAAACTTTATTGCCTATAAGAATATTCTATCTGAAATTTCAGAACGCAGAATGTACACGATGGCAGCCACAGCAATGTCAACGGTATCCCTTGGCATTGTTGGTTCATATATGCAAATATTAGATTCTAAATACATCATTGCGGCGTTGATTTTAAATATGTTGAGTACTTTTATCGTCTTGCATATCTTAAACCCTTATGACTACTCAAAAGAACAAAGCTTTGAGGATATGAGCTTACACGCTGATAAAAAACAAGTCTTTTTTGAAATGCTTAGTGAATACATCCTTGATGGTTTTAAAGTTGCTATTATTGTTGGTGCAATGCTTATCGGTTTTATTGCATTATTGGCAATGCTCAATGGTATCTTTAACGGCATCTTTGGCATTACCTTCCAAACACTATTAGGCTATGTGTTCTCACCAATTGCTTGGCTTCTTGGCATTCCGAGCAATGAAATTGTCCAAGCTGGCGGCATTATGGCAACTAAGCTTGTCTCTAATGAATTTGTTGCAATGTTATCATTAAAAGATCAACTAGCACATTTCTCAACGCATAGCATTGCAATTATCTCGATCTTCCTTGTGTCATTTGCTAACTTTGGCTCCATTGGTATAATCGTTGGCGCAGTTGCGGCTCTAAATGGCGAGCGTGCTAAGTTTGTCTCACGCCATGGCTGGCGCTTAGTCTTTGGTGCTACTATGGTTAGTTTCTTGTCAGCATTGATTGCTGGGTTAGTGCTTTAGCTCACGCGGGATATATACCCATCTACACCTTTAACACGCTTAATATGCTTTAAATAGTGCCTGAAAGTAAATAGCGATATTTTACATTTGCAGCGCAACGTATGGGCTAATATTTGACCAAAACTTAATTGGGGAGGTAAAAGTTATGTTGCGCATGGAAACTCAAGATAGGGTTACAGACAATCCCATACGCTCATCTCTCATTAAGGATGGCATTGTCTTAAAGTTGAAAGCAATTGAGACCACGATCGTGGTTAGAAAAATGGTAATTTAGTGCTGAGTCTTACTGTCTATTTCATTTCTTAATTTCAATATAGTATCAAGATCAAGTCCTGTCACTTTTGCAACTTTATCGCTAGAGTCGCCAAAAGCTAGTAGGTTACGTGCTGTTTCTTGTTTGCCTTTTAATTCACCCCGTTCTACGAGTTGTTGTGCTGCTGTCATAACGAAAGTTTCCTCTTCATTTAAGGTTTCTTTATATTCTTTAATCATCGTGTCTGCTGAGGTTTCCCATGATCGCAATGCATACATCCACCAGTCACGTCTTAATTCAATTTTAGTGCATTTCTGCAATCCTTGCATTAAGTTTTTGATGACACTATCATCAACCTGTTCATCAAAGGTATGCTTTAAAGCAATTTCAAGACCAGAGATCTCACCATGCTCCAACAGCTCTTCATCAGCTGATTGGCGATAATCGATCAAAACCGGCTTTAGAAAATACTTTTGCGCTAATTCCTGATGCTCAAAATTTTCAATAATATCAGTTGAATAAGGGTATGGTGAAGGCTTGCCATGATATGCAAGAAAACTTACAGCTAAAGGGTATTTGTCTGGTTTTTCAGTCTCAACAAAATCTTTCAGTGCTGATATATCATATAATGCATTACGCAAAGGATAGTGCTTATCTGGTGTGCTTTGATGCTCACTATGGGCAATTAACAACACTTCGGCATTGTCATATGTTTCGCAACTATAAACAATATCGCCGATTTCTTCCTTTAACTGCTCAAATAGCTTTGCATCTTTATCAGGGTCAATATTGTATTGCAGTATGATAAGGTTACGAATAAACGCGCCACTCATTTGTCTTAATTTCAGAGTTGAAAAATTAAGCTTCTTTTTAATGTCTTCGGGCAAATAGATTTCACATGCCACTTTAAACATATTTGGATCTGAGAAAGCTTTACGAAATTGTAGGTCGTGAGCACCCATAAGGTTTGCCTTAGTGATTATGCAATCGATCAATTATAATGGATATAATACTATCACGAATAAGTAGTGTAATCATACCAAAACAGATAGGGTAACAGGCAATTCCATACGCTCATCTCTCATTAAGGGTGACATTGCCTTAAAGTTGAAAGCAATTGCTACATTTATTGATGGGAAAAATCACTGGAAAAAGAAGATTGAAATGCTTAAGCATATCTGACAAAAATCGCATTTGAAAAATAGGCAAATGTCAGGTCGGGTCTAAACTTCTACACCAAATATGAGTTGCAATTTCTATTGACCTCAACGCCCGAATTACTCTCTTATATCTTTATGCAGCACCTTCCCTCTACTACCAACCAAGCAATGATATTAAAACATAAACAAACGGATCAATACAAATCCAAGCACAGCTCCTGCTAAGGGGGCTAAGATAGGCACCCATGCATAGCTCCAATCACTGGAGCCTTTGCCTTTAATGGGTAATAAAGCATGTGCAATTCTGGGACCCAGATCACGTGCTGGATTAATCGCATAGCCTGTGGGACCGCCTAAAGATAAACCAATTCCCCAAATAGCGAACCCAAAGACATAAGGTAACGAGCCATTAGCAAAGGGTAATTGATTACCGTAACTAATCAGTGCCCCAACAAATACAATCAAAAGGGTTGTCGCAATTAACTCAGTGACAAAATTGCTTCCCTTATGACGCATTGCCGGATAGGTTGAAAACACCATTAATTTAAAATGTGCATTATCGGTATATTGCCAATGCGGATAATAAGCAATCCAGACAAGAACACCTCCTAAAAAGCAACCAATCACTTGTGCAATCCACAGTAAAAGCACTTGACCAAATGAGGGGTAAATACCACCTAATAAATATTTGGCTAAGGTGACCGCAGGATTTATATCCGCTTGTGGTGACCCCGCCGCTTGAGCGACAAACACGCCCATCATCACTGCAAATCCCCAGCCTGCAGTAATGACGATCCAACCGCTATTTTCTGCTTTGGATTGTTTTAATAAAACACCAGCAACTACACCGCCACCTAGCAATATCAATACAAGACAACCGAGCATCTCCCCAAAAAAAGCACTATGTAACATAAATCATCCTCCTGTTATTTTCTTGCAGAAAGTGAGTAAAACTAATCTGCGGCGCTTAATATATCACAGATGTTTTTTACACCTGATAATATTTGTGGAGAAAACTGTGATATTCGGTTAGATGGCAGCTGAAACACTTGTTTATTTTTTACCGCTTGCAAATCCTGCCAACGTTGCCACATGGATGTTTTATCACTATGCCATTTAGCTGTATTTGATAACATAATAATTACGTTAGGATTACGCTCAACAATGGCATTAATAGTTGTTTGAAAGCTTACTTTATCAATATCTTTAAATACATTAACACCCCCGCATTGCGTGACAATATCATTTAAAACACCACTGCCACCGGCAACAAAAATCGGTTGCGTGGATAGTTGTAATAATACAGTTGGTTTATGCTGCTTTAATACTAGTGTGGCAGATTTTTGCTTAGTGATCGTCCAAAGTTTAGATAAAAAGCTTTTCTGTAATGCAATCCCTGCATTTTTGAGTTGAATACTTACGCCGATATCAGCAAATGATGCGGCTAATGACTCAAGATTATCCGCATTAAAAATAGCTACTTTAATACCGAAGCGTTGAAGTAAGGCAATTACTTGCGGCTGCGTTTGCCCCGCCCACGTAATTACTAAATCAGGTTTTAGGCTAATAATCTTCTCAACATTAAGTGCTTGAAATGAGCCAATATTCTGGTAATTTTCATAATATTTAGGCTGTCCAGCATAATAAATACTGCCGATAAGTTTGGTATTAATCACACTTTTAGCTTGCTCTTTTGCTGCTTCTTCAATGACATCATGGATAATTGCTGTGGTATTGGGTGAAAGTGAGACCACTGTAAAGACTCGAGTTGTATTGGCATATAGTAATTGCAATGGTAATAAAATAAAAATAACAAAGAATAAAAAAAGCAAATAACTATCATTAAAATGGTAAAATGGCTTTAATCTTATCGCAAACATCCTCCAACTCAGCAACGGAGATTCTCCCCTTAAATTTTGCATTACGCTGTTGCCAATCTAAACTTTTGATTTGATCTGACAATATCACACTTTTCTTTTCAGTGGCAATAGCAACTTCAAATGGATACCCCTTAATTTTGGTTGTCATTGGACAGCAGAGCATCAACCCTGTTTTGACATTATATGCTTTTGGACTAATCACCAACGCAGGACGGTGTCCTTTCTGCTCACGTCCCGTTTGTGGGTCAAAATCAAGCCAAACAATATCACCGGCATCTGGGACATATCTCACCATTTCTCATTACCTATCTCACGCCCAAAGTCAATTTCAGATTGCATATTTTCATCTGTAATTCCAGCAAGCAGGTCATTTAATATATATTTTTTCTTCTTCACAGGCTCAATGATAATACGCCCCTTATCCTCAGTAATATTGACCTCAGAATCAACATCAATCGAAATTGATTTCATTAAACTAACTGGTAGTCTGATTGCCGCGCTATTTCCCCATTTTTTTACATAAACTTGCATTATTTATCCTCAAAAAACTTAATGTATCTACATTGTAGATCGCAAAAGCAAATAACTCAATAAATTAAACACGGCTGTCCCATCTAAAAACCTTGAGCCAAAATAGTGCTTAAAGTCTGATTTCCCCAGGCTGCTTTCTTACGCAA